>JAUWOI010000327.1 GCA_030612185.1 Anaerolineae bacterium | reverse complement strand
TCGTCGTCGTCGGCGTAGTAGTGTTGGGCGGCGGAGGCGGGCTCCTGGGCGTAGGCGTGATGCTGGGCGTGGGCGTGATACTGGGCGTGGGTGTGGGCGGGGCGGTGGGTACCGGCGTGGCGGTCGGACCCGGATCCTCCCCACCAATCACCTCAAACGAGGAGACCAGCAACGTGTACAGCGCCTGCCGTGGCACTCCGTTGTACAGGTACGCATCGTCGGTGTCCATGGCCCGCACAAACAAGTAGTGTGTGCCGTTCACCACCGGCCGGCCGCCGGGCCAGGTGCCGGGCAGGGAGATGGGGGCGAAAGGCTGATAGGGTGGCGAGGTCACGTAAGCCCAATCCCGCTGCCAGTTGTGGGCGCTGTCGTAGGGTACCAGCAGGTTGCGGTACCCCGACCGGCTGTTAGGACCCACCACCCAGAAGGCCACATCCTGGATGCCCGCGCCGTTGCCGCCCCCAAAGTCCAGGTCGCCCGCCTCGGCCAAAATTGTGAGGACGTCCTCAATGACGTTGTCAGGACTGGCGGCCGGCACGGAGGACGCGCCAGCCACGACCTCTGGCCGCACGTACCACGGATGCGGATAGGCCGCGGATAGGTCCCCGGTCGGTCCCGGAGAGAGTAACTGGATGGCCGGCCCCTGCCGCCCGTCGTCGAAAGTGAGCCAGCAACTCCCCAGGCCGGCCGGGAAGTCAAAACGCATCTCAAGTTCAAACTGGCTGGGGTGGACGATGTTGCCGCCCATCGCATACCTCCGCCGCCAGTCGCTGTAGAGCGAATGGTCGCGGGAATAACTCACATAACTGGCAGGCGGCGCCATGCGGTAGTCCGGATGCCAGGGGTTGTACGGCAGCCTCAGAATCCTCCCGATGTCCACGTAGTAGAGACCATCAAAACGATTCGAGAACAGCCGGCGTTCACCCTCGGGGATTTCACGGTAAGTCGCACTGCGCCAGCCGCTCGTGACGTGCCACGGGTCGGTATGTCCATTGCCATAGTGAACTGTACTATACGACCCGGCTTCATCCCAGCGATATACAACATTGATGTACGGGTCGGGGTAGGGGTAGAGGCCATCCAGGCCGCTGGTGCCCTTCGGCCAATGCACGATCATCTCGTTCAGCGTCACAGGGTAATCGCTGGTATTGGTGATGCTATCGCTAAAGGCGTTCCGGTATATATTACTATCGGTGACCTGAATGAAGAGCACCTCGTCGCCGGCCACCAGGTCGTCGCAGGAGACGCCAGAGGGCTCCACCTCGAAGGGCACGACCAGCAGTGTGAACAATTGGTCCAGCCCCTCATCGTCGTCCCGATCCATCGCCCGCACGTACAGGTAGTGGGTGCCGGTCATGACGTAACTGTCGTCGGGCCACTGCTGCAGGTCGAACTCGACGCGGTAGGGCGAGGCCGTCAGGTAATACCAATCCCGCTGCTCCGACCAACTCCCGCCCCGCAGGAGGTTGCGCTCGGTGCTGTGGCCGGACTGCTCGTTCTCCGGCCCCTCCACCCACAGAGCGACCTCGCGGATGCCCTGGCCGTCGGGGGCGCTGTCGCCGTAGTCCCGATCGAAGGCGGTCACGTCAACCACCAACGTGCCGCTGACCGGGCCGCCGGAGGTCACGGGCACGCCGACCTGACCCGCCAGATGGGAGGGGCGCATCAGATAGTCGCCCAGGCCGCCCGGCAGTTCGCCGGAGGCCGGTGGGGAGTTGAGCCGGATGTAGGGGCCTTTCTGGAAGTCGGTGAACTCCACCAGGCAGTGCTCGTCGCCGCCCTCGACGTCGAAAGTCCACCAGGTGTCCACATCGAACTGGTCGGGGTGCAGGATGTTGTCACGCAAATAACTACTGCTGCTGCTTGGATTGTAGCCGTTGAGACTCGAATGCAACACGTCGGTCCTGCGGGGCGAGAGAGGTAGCCCCGCCACACGCAGGTCGGGCGTTTGCTGATTGTTGAAGTCGAAGCGCGGCCAGTGCGGCTCGCCTGGCCAGAGGATGCGCGCACTTGTGCTGCTATCCCAGTTGGCCGTCCAAGGACTGGAATGGCCGTTTCCACTGTGGATGCCACTACAGCCGAAGGAACTGCACAGGTAGGCGTAGTTCATGTAGGGAGCCGATGAGCCATACATCTCCCCGTCGGGCCAGTAGAGCGTGACCTGGTCCAGCCAGACCCGGTACCCGCTGCTGTTTATCGCTGCTCCGGTCATCAGGTCGTCGTTGTACGCGAAGCGCACCTTACCGTTCGAATCCGCCTCTAGCGCGGCGCAGGTGGGCAGCACGTCCGGTCCATAGGCGGTCACGATACACTGGTCGCCAAAGGGGGTCTCCAGTGTCACATTCAGCACAAAGTCGTGGGGGTTGTACTGGTACACGTTGTCGCGGTAGTCTATGTCAATCCGCCGCGCGTCGCTGCTGGGCGGGAGGGTGCGGATCTCATCGGTGCCTCCGACAAAGGAAGCAATCACCGCCGGTGGGGTGTCGAAGTTCCCGTTGTGAATGGTGACCGTTTGATCCGGGTCCCAACGGCGCATACGGATATAGTCCAGATAGCGCGGGTAGTCCCCCACTTTGGGCCAGTTCATCGTCATGCCGACGACCTGGAACTGGAAGTTGGTGTTGTTCTGTACCATGAAGTCGGCATTGTCGTTTTCGCGGAAGCCGTCCCACCAGAGGAGGATATCCTCGCAATCTGGCCCGCAGATTTCAAAAGTGCGCCCCGTGGTTGTCTGCTGATCGTCGTTGTCGGTAGCCGTCACGGACAGCGTGTGGGTACCAGGGCTCACAGACGAGCCGCCCGGCCAGTAGCCCACCGAGAGGTCGTAGGCCGGACAGGGATCGGAGTCGCCGCCGAAGCCGCAGTACTCCACCACGTGTTCCGTCTGGGTGTGCACGACGACACCGTCAGGGCCTCTGACCTCAAAGTGCACACTCTCAATGCCCACCCCGTTGTACAGGTTGGGGTCGCAGTCTTCTTCGGCGTCGTCGGGGTCGCAGGCGCGGGCCTGGAGGATGAGCGCGCTGTCGAAGCAAGGCGCGCCCTCCAGCGGCTGGATGATCTCCACAATCGGTGGTTTGGGAGGGATGGGGCTAGGTGATATCTGAGGGATGTCGAAAGCGGGGGGCAGGCCGATCACGCGGGCGGTGCGGAAGCGCTCGACGACCATCTCGCGCACCGAGCGCAACGTGACGAGGTTCTCCGCGTTGGCCGCTATGCCGCGGATGGGAGTGATGAGAGGATGGTTGAAGGTAAGGACGATCACCACGCGGTCGTTAGGCCCGCCGGGGTCATCCTGCGCACGGCCCTCATTGTACAGACCGTCATCGGTGCCCCAGGAAGGATTAGGCGGGTCCAGATCAAAAATGGGATTGGGGTTGACACAGGCATACTCCCCCCAACCGTAGATGTTCTCCTTATCAAACCGGAACGAGTTAGGACGCTGGAAGTTGGCGGGGACGTTTTTCGTCCCCAGGCCATCGGGAGGCGCGGCCTCAAGCGGACGGCGGGTGCTGCAAATCCCGATGTGGAACCAGCCTCGCCGGGCGGGGTCGCCGCTTTGAACGAGCGGGTCAGATGGGTCTGCCATCTCGTGCCAATCGAAGTCGTTGCTTCTCGCCAGGTCGCCCGAGACGCCGGCGTCAATCGAGATGCCGGCTGCGGCTTGCCGGGCTTCCTCGCGGATGGACCACAGGCGGGCCCCGTCCTGCAGCCGGCCGGTGATGTTGTCGTAGTGCATCCACTCCTGGGGGTCGTCCAGTTCAACTCCTAACGCCTCAAGGCCTGCCTCCTCTGCCTCCTTCGGGGCACGCACCTTGCAGTCGGCAGCCCCGTCGTACATGTCAATCTGCCCATAGTCGCGACCGGGATCGGCTGCGTCCAGGAGCAGCACTACGTCATCACAGTAGTCCGTGTTGAACACCCCGCTGGCAGCGTAGCGGGCAGCCTGGCGGGCGGCGTGCTCCAGCGTCAGCCAGGCATGGAAGATGCGCCCAAACTCGACCAGGCCGAACAAGAGGAGGAGCAAGAGCGGGAGCACCAGGGCAAACTCAACCAGCCCCTGGCCGCGAACCCGAATTTGGCCCAGGTGGGTCCTTAGACGTTTTTTCATCGGGACACCTCCCAGCGTGGTACGTGTTGCATAATGCCCTCACTTAGTGATACGCGAGAAGACGCGCGAAGCGATGGCCTCAAAGATGTCTTTCAATTCGTCCGGCTCGTCCGCGTAATAATAATTGCCGCAGTCCTCCCCCAGATCCGGCAGGGGCCATGTATGTTGGGCATCCCAGTAGAAGTCACTGCCGCAGGGGGCGGTGGAACGGTCGCCGTCGTCGCCCACGTCGGCGATGTAGCGCAGCAACCGCTCGCCAGCGTCGCACCGCCCACCCCGGTCATAGTCTATCACCTCGGAGCCGAAGCCGATGGTGAAGAGCGCGATCTTCTGCGCGGCGGCCGTGTCCGCCATGTCGCGGGCGTAGTCGTCGGCGTCGTAGAAATACGTGATGGGATGCGTGGCTATCAGGTGACGATTGGTGTACCAGGGGACGGCATCAGGACTACTGCAGGTCTCGACCGAGGGACAGTGGCGCGTCACCGTCGTGGTGACGGGCTGGGTGGGATCGGCGTCGGACGCCTCGGGATCACGGCACCAGGGGCTGCAATCGCCACACACACCCTCCTGATAACCGCGACACCGTTGGTTGGGCGCAGGGGAATAGTGCAACGTGCACTGCTGCGTCGGTGTGTATTGATAGGTGTAGGGCGAGGGGCAGGTCCACCAGTCGTTCTCGTCGGCCGCCACGTCGGTCGCGTTAGCCGCACCGTCGGTGAGCAGCACGATGACCCACACGGCGATGTCCGGTTCACCGTTTTGCACCAGTTCGGTCGTCGCCTCGCGCAGCCCCCCACCGATATTGGTGTTGGTCCAGCGAAAATTGGACACCTGCCACTGGGGATTCATACCGGGCAACTGAGGCCGGATGTAGACGCGCAGTGGTGGGGTGGCGGGGTCAAGATTGTTGATGGCGTTGGTCACTTTAACGAGCGTACTCGTGAGCGAGACGACCTCGCCGCTCGACGCGTAGATCGGAACCGAGTGGGTGTAGGTAGGCCAATAGGGAGAGGGAGAAGGGCCGGGATCCTCCGATTGGATCCGCACCGGCGTTTTGTCGAAGTGATAGACAGCCACGCTGTCCACACCGTCGCGCATGATGTCCACGAAGTTGGCCGCGGCATCGCGCACCTCCTCGAAGGGACTGCACCACTCCTCAGACGAGCAGGCCCTGAGGCACTCGGCGAAACTACCGTACGTCTGACCATGGGCTGTGCGCGGATAACCATCCGGCGGGCAGGCGTCGGGGTCTTCGTCCACGTCACCATCACCATCTGAGTCAACGCCGTAGGCCATGGATTCGGACGTATCGAGCAGCAACACCAGGTTGATCAGCGCGGCCTCCGATTCGGCCTGAGCGGAGAGTCTGACGTGGTCAAAGCCAAGGAGAGAGAGAAAAACCAGGTCCACGTCGAGCCAGGCCTCCAC
>JAUWOI010000372.1 GCA_030612185.1 Anaerolineae bacterium | reverse complement strand
TTGGCACGTCCAATTTCTTTGCCGGGCAGCGCTTCAGCACTTTGCCAGTTTGCGGATGCGTAAAGACGAAGTGTCGATCTTTCGGGTCGAAGCGCACCGTGACCTGTTTGCCGCCGTACGTGTTACCGACGTAGTAGACCGATTCACCGATCGAAACCTGCCCAGACTTGGTGACCTTGTGTTGCCAAACAAACCGCGCCAAGAAGCGATCGACGCGAGACAGATCAAACAGCAGCAATTCGACTTCCGATGTGAAAGGTTGTATCGGGACACGAACCTCTGGATGTGCCTGGTAAGGCGTTCGGCCCTGGCAGTCCCCAGCTTGCGAAGACAACACCTCATTGTGCATATATCGCGCCTGCGCCAACTCGGTGCGATAGGTCATCAGATCAGGTGTTGGTTCTGGTTGCATCAACCAGTCGTTCCAAGTTCGGTGTCCCCGTTCTACGTGTGGTTGGTCAGTGGCCTGACCAGGACGAATGAGGTGATGATTTATCCCCAAACCTTCCAACCACAGGGTGAACAGGGTAGGAAATGCTTCCGTCGCCGGGCGACCATATACCCGCTCTCGATCCGTTTGCAGGCCAAGCGGCAATCCAAACTCGGTGAAAACGACGCGCAGGTCAGATTGAATCTCACGCAACGTCAGCTTGCGCCAGTGCTTCTCTGTCTGTACAGCGTGGGCAAAGCATCCCAGAAAAACACACGCGACTGGTTCACGCACTTGCAGAACGGTGACAATTACCCCGTCGCCCAAAACAATCTTCTCTTTGGCATCCATTTGCCACAATTCGTGTACTCGCTGTGCTTTGGGTGGCGACTTCGGGCGCGGTCGGCGCTTCTGCAACAGTTCAGGGCAGGCTTCCTTGAAGAACGCGGCCAACGCGCTGTATTTGGGCAACTTCAGACCGGTCAACAACTCATCACCCGCCATCGTTACCAAGATTCGGTCTGGCCCACGGCGGGGGTAGGTCTGCTTCCAATACAAAGCCCGCTCGGCTACCAAGGGGTCAAAACGACTCAATGCACCTGTTTTACATTCAGCCGGGCGTTCTTGGCGCAGGGCGACCACATCACCATCGCGACCGATGCGCCACCACTTGCGAGCACAAGAATACGAGCATTGAACTTGAACTGCAAGATCTTCCAGCCGCTCACCCACCAGTTTACCAAAGTAAATCGTTTCCTTTTCCTCAACGATAAGAGGTGCTCGACGCGTCATCGTTCTCTCCTTATGTCAAAGATTTCAGGAGAGAACTATACCACGCTTTCTAGTGCAGGCAGGGGGTACACTTATTCTGGACTGTTAAGGGTACATCATTAATGGACTCTACAGAACAATGGACAATGAAGCAATGAACAATGGTACAGCGAGGAGGATGTGTGAAAGAGCATAGTTTTGAGCAATCGGGTTGGACGCTTGAGGCGCTGCTGCCAGCGCATGAGGGAGCGGAGTTAGAGCGTATTCTGGGGGAACTGGAGCAGCAGGTCGTGCAGTTCGAGGTCAGCCGCGAGTCTCTCGCGCCGGAGATGGGCAGTGAGGAGTTTCTGGAGTTGATACGTCTTTATGAGGCAGTCCAGGTCACTGACACGCGGCTGACCGGCTATGCTCATCTCTGGTTTGCCGAGGACACCCAATCGCAGGACGCGCTGGCTTTCCTGGGACGAATGGAGCAGTTGTCGGCCGAAGTACAGAACCGGCTGCTGTTTTTCTCGCTTTGGTGGAAGGGGTTGGACGAAAAGCCTGCCCGCCGTTTGATCGCCGCCAGTGGGGACTATGCCTACTACCTGGAGTCTCTCCGCCGTTTCAAGCCGTACACGCTGTCGGAGCCCGAGGAGAAAATCATCAACCTGAAAGACGTCAACGGACTGAACGCGTTGGTGAAGTTGTATGATATGATCACCAATCGCTTCTCCTTCAAATTGGAGATAGACGGCGAGATGAAGGAGATGACGCGGGCTGAACTGGCTGCCTACGTCCGCGACCCGTCGCCGGAGGTGCGTGCCGCGGCGTATCAGGAACAGTTCCGCGTCTACAGCGACCAGGGAACAGTCCTGGCGCAGATCTATAATCACCTCGTGCGCGATTGGGCCAGCGAGAACGTGACCTTGCGCGGTATCTCCTCGCCGGTCGCCGTCCGCAACCTGGCCAACGACATTCCCGATCCCGTGGTCAAGACACTGCTGGACGTCTGCCGCGAGAACATGCCGATTTTCCACCGCTACTTCCGGCTGAAGGCCCGCTGGCTGGATGTGGAGCGGTTGCGCCGTTACGACATTTATGCGCCTCTCCAGGTATCTGAGAAGACTTATCTCTTTCCCGAGGCTGTCAGCATGGTGTTCGACAGTTTCACACAACTTTCGCCCACGTTGGCGGAGCACGCCCAGCGGGTTTTCGCCGACGGGCACATCGATTCGGAGATACGGCCGGGCAAGCGCGGGGGGGCCTTCTGCGCCGGGATGCTGCCTGGCGTCACGCCCTGGGTACTGACGAACTACGTGGGGAAGGTAGACGACGTGCTCACGTTGGCACACGAACTCGGCCACGCCGTCCACGCGCTGATGGCTGGAGATCACTCCGCACTTACCTTCCACTCGGCGCTCCCCCTGGCCGAGACTGCATCTGTCTTCTCCGAGATGGCACTGAACGATCGGTTGCTCAATGAAAATGGGGAGGATGACCCGGCTGTGCGGCGTGACTTGCTGGCCAGGGTGCTGGATGGCGCTTATGCGACCATCGCCCGCCAGGCATATTTCGTCCTGTTCGAGTTGGAGGCGCACGAGCGGGCTGTGGAGGGCGCGACAGCCGATGACCTCTGTGCGCTCTACATGGACAACCTGCACGAGCAGTTCGGCGATGCGGTTGATGTTTCCGATGACTTCCGCTGGGAATGGATCGCCATCCCCCACATCTATTCGACGCCTTTCTACTGCTACGCCTACAGTTTCGGCCACCTGTTGGTGCTGGCGCTGTACCAGCAATACAGGAACGAGGGGGTCTCGTTCGTGCCCCGCTTCTTGCGCATCCTGGCCCACGGCGGCTCGGCCAGCCCGGCCCACATCATCAGCGAGGCTGGCTTCGACATGGCCTCGCCCGACTTCTGGCAGGGGGGCTTCGACGTCTTACAAGGTTTCCTGGATGAACTGGAGGCGCTGTGAGCAGATGGAGAGTAGGGAGTGGAGAATGATCGCGCTTTCCACCGGCTCACTGTATAATTACGGTACTGCTCGCGTCTTTGAAATGGCGGCCAAGGCCGGCTACGATGGCATCGAGGTGCTGGTGGATCATCGCTGGGACACCCGCCAGCCGGCCTATCTGCGCCGGCTGTCTGCTGACTACGGCCTGCCCATCGTCGTCGCCCACAGCCCCTTTGTCGTTGAGGTACCCGATTGGCCGTCTGATCAACTGGGGCGGCTCCGGCGCACGGCGACGTTGGCGCAAGAGGTTGGGGCGTCAACAGTCGTGACTCACCTGCCGTTCCGTTTCCATACCATCGGGGGGTACTGGCACGGACACCGCCCGCGCCGTTTCCGCCTGCCGGTGCCGCTGCCCCGCCGTGAGCCCTACTACCATTTCTTGCGCGATGGGCTGGCGGAGTTGGAGGCCGAAACAGGGATCACGATTGGGGTCGAGAACATGCCATCGAAACAGTTCCTGGGCCTGTTGATCAATGGCTACTGGTTCAATAGTCCCGCCGAACTGGACCGTTTCCCTCACCTGACGCTCGACACGACCCATCTGGGCACCTGGGGGCTGGACCCGCTGGCGGTCTACGAGCAACTGCGGGAGCGGGTAGTGCACGTGCATCTCTCCAATTACGACGGGCGGGAGCACCGCTCACCGCCGGACGGCAAGTTGCCCCTGGCAGAGTTCCTGCGTCACCTGGCCCGCGCTGACTACCAGGGAGTTATCACCGTCGAGTGCCACCCCGACGCGTTGGACGCCGGGGACGAGGCGGGGTGCCTGGCGGCGCTGCGTCGGGCGTTGAAGTTTTGTCGGAACCATTTTGAGTAGATGAGTAGATGGGGAATGAGTAAACGAGGGCTGCTGCTCCCTCATCTACTCATCTACTCATTTACTCGTATACTGCTCGCCCGAGCAAAGGATGCTACAATGCCCGAAATCTCACCCGAACAATTCCGCGAAGCAGCCGCCCGCATCGAGGCCGAGATCGGCAAGTACATCGTCGGCCAGCGGGAGGTGATTCGCCATACGCTCATCTGTCTCGTCGCCGGGGGACACGCGCTGCTGGAGGGCGTGCCCGGCCTGGGTAAGACGATGCTGGTGCGCACGCTGGCGCGGGTGCTCGATCTCAAGTTCGCCCGCATCCAGTTCACCCCCGACCTGATGCCGGCCGACATCACCGGCACCGACATCTTGGAGGAGACCGAGGACGGACGGCGGGAGTTCCGCTTCCAGCCAGGGCCGGTGTTCACCAACTTGCTCCTGGCCGACGAGATCAACCGCGCCACCCCCAAGACTCAGAGTGCGCTCTTGGAGGCAATGCAGGAGTGCACCGTCACCGTCGCCAACCGCTCCTACCCGCTGGAGCCCCCCTTCCTGGTGCTGGCGACGCAGAATCCCATTGAGATGGAAGGCACCTACCCGCTGCCGGAGGCCCAGGTGGACCGCTTCCTGTTCAAGGTCAACGTCGAGTACCCCTCCTCGCAGGAACTGGTGGAGATTCTGAACCGCACAACGGGTGATGCAGAACCGGAGGTCGAGATCGTGGCCGATGGGGTTACTGTGCTGGCGATGGGGGAGTTGGCGCGACAAGTGCCCGGCGCCTCGCCCGTGGCCGACTACGCCGCCCGCCTGACGATCGCCACTCACCCTGAGAGCGACACGGCCCCGGAGACGGTGCAGCGGTACGTGCGCTATG
>JAUWOI010000188.1 GCA_030612185.1 Anaerolineae bacterium | reverse complement strand
ACCCACCCGGATGTAGCACGCGCCATTCCCAATAACGGGCTGAGGATTGCTCTGCCCAGCCTGCTCGGCACAGACTCTCAACAGTTGATGGGTGTCTCGCCGGATGACGCGCAGTATCTGATGCAGCACTGCGGCGTGCGGTTCAAGGAAGGGCGCATGTTCGAGCCGCGCAGCAACGAGTTTGTGCTCTCCGAAGAAGTGGCCCGCGCGCTGGACTTGCAGATTGGCAGCGAGATCGGGCGCGCGATTGACCAGGATTACTACGAGGTCGTTTCCGCGCCCCTGGTGCTGGTAGGTATCCTGGAGAGTGATCCAGAAATTAACCCGGGGCCGAGTGTGCGCCTGGGCTTTGTCTCGGCCGAGTATCTGAACAGCCACGAGTCATATGCCCCCCGCACGACTAGTCTGCTCGTCGTCGCCAGGGAGGGGCGCCAAGCCGCCGTGGACGACTTTTTGGAGACGACGATCCGCTCCAAATATACGGAGGTGGAAACGTTTGCCACCCTTGTCGAGTTTCTCAAAATGGCGCGCGTCGGCATATATGTCATCTTTGGCGTCGTCAACAGCGTGGTCGCCGTCGCCGTGGCCTTTGTCGTCGGTACCATCAACCGGATCGCTATCACCAAACGGTTGAGTGAGTTCGGCTTGCTACACGCCCTGGGGCGCCACAAAAGGCAACTGATCCGCCGCCTGACGCTGGAAACAGCAACTGTGGCCGGGCTTGGCTGCCTGATCGGATTGGGCATCGCCCTCGCGATCATGTCGTGGCTCAAGAACGGCCTTTTCTACGACCTGGGCATGGAGCTGGGCCTGTTCAACCTGGCGCCGTTCTGTTTCGTCCTGCCCATCCCCCTGATCGTCGTCGCCCTGACCTTTTTGAGCATCCGGCGGATCTTTGCCCGGTTGGATGCCGTGGCCATCGTCGAGCGGGGCCAATTGAGTGAAGAACCAAAAGGACGCCGGGCAGCGAAACGCTCATCGGCCAACCCGCTATCTTCCCTCACCTTTTACCTGCGCCACCGGCGGCGTGGGGTGCTGATGATCCTCAGCACGGCGCTGATGGTGCTGGGCACTGTCTTTCCGGTGTTCTTGTTCTCGGCCACGATGAGCGCAATGATGCCGTACCTCGAATATCTGCAACATGTCAGCGTGATCTCGCCCGTCCACGCCGAACTCGATCCCGGCATCGTGGGTCAAATCCGGGGCCATCCGGCGGTGGCGCGCACCATCCCGGCCATTCGGCTTGGAGTGCAAATGATCCTGCCGCCGGGCGGCGGGACCGACGTCAACATCTATGGTGTCTCCGAGGCCGATCTACCCATTCTCTTGGAGTTGTTCGACGTGCATGTGCAAGAGGGCCGCCTGCCCCGACCCCGCAGCAACGAGATTGTGCTTTCGGCGGCGATCGCCGCCAACCGTGACCTGCACGTGGGCGATGTGATAGGCGGGGAGACTGACAATGGCGATACGCTCGTCGTGGATAACGTACCTACCGAGATGGTCGTCGTGGGGGTTTTTTCCCCCGATCGCCCGTGGGTAGGGTTTGCCTCCTACGAATACCTGCGCAGCCACGAACTCACCTCATCCCGAAGCCCGCGTTTGCTCATCATCCCGCACGAGGGACGTAAGACAGAACTGGATAGCTGGCTGGAAAAGAGTGTAGATTCAACACAGACACGCATCATCACCCACGGTATTGAGGAACGCGAGTACAGAGAAATGACGACGTCCATCGCTCTCACCTTTGCCCTGCTCGAATGTATGATCGCTGCCGTGGCCGCCATTGCCCTGGCTACACTAAACCATATCTTTTTCACCCAACGCAGAGAAGAGTTCGGCATCTTGAACGCCATCGGCCGCAGTCATCGGTGGCTCGTGTGGCGCACGATGAAGGAAACGGGCAGTATGGTCGGCATCGCCTGGGCCGTTGGTGCAGTGCTGTGCGGGATCGGCCTGCTCGGCATGCAGAGCCTCGTCTATGATCCTCGCGGCCTGACCCTGGATTTTTTCAGCCTCGTGCCCTGGTTGCTCACCATGCCCCTGCCACTGGCTGTCGTCGCCGCCAGCGCGGGCACAATTGCCTGGACGCTGTCCAGACTCGATCCGGTGGCCGTCATCGAGAGGAGGTCGTGATGAGACGACAAATCAGGTTCAGTAGACTCAATCCTGCTCGGCCTGGATTCCTTCGGCAGGCTCAGGACAGGCTGCCAGATCCAGGCCGGAACCGGGGATTTGGCAATCCCCTTGGAGCGATTTTGGATCTGCTGAGACTGTGGCTGGTGTTGGGGATACTGATCTTGTGCCTGACGGCGTGCAACGCAGGCACAAGCGCCCAGCCTACGCCGACCCGTGTACCTGACTCCGACCCGTCCTCTCAATCAGTCTCCAGCAGCATCACAGCCAACGGTATCCTGCTACCCGTCCGCCAGGTGGCGTTGAGCTTTGGCGTGGGGGGCTTTGTCGCGTCGGCCCCGGTCGAGGTCGGCGGGAGTGTGCAGGCCGGGCAGACGTTGGCCGCACTGGACACTGCCGAGTTGCAGCATGCCGTGGCACAAGCGGAACTGGAGCTGGAAAGCGCCCGGGCCCGGCTGGCCCAGTTGCAGGCGCAGGCCACGCCTGTCCCGGAGCGGGTACTGGCGGCGACGACGGCCATCAGCAGCGCGCAGACCGCGCTGACCCAGGCCCACGCGCAGGCCAGCCAACGTTCCAATCAGGACATCATTGACCGTGCGGCACTGGAACAGGCCGAGCGGACACTGGCGGATGCGCAGCGCGAGTATGACAAGGTACTCAACAATCCACGCATACACACCTGGGCGACATCCTCGCTCCAGGCGCGCACCCTGGCCGAGGTCCGGGACTACTACAACGTGACGCTGGCCCGATACAATATGCACGCGGCTGACCACGGTTACGCCGTCGCCATCGCCAACGCTGAGGCACAACTGGCCCAGGCGCAGTTGGCGTTATACGAAGCACAACACCCCGTCACGCCCGAGGCGCTCGCGCTGGCGCAACTGGACGCGGCGCGCGCGCAACTGGCATTGGAGGCAGCGCAAACTGACTTGGCGCGTGCGGTCCTGCTGGCCCCCTTCGACGGCGTCGTCTCGACCGTGCCGGCCAGTGTGGGCGAGTGGGCTGCGCCCGGCGCAACGGTCGTCGAACTGCTCGACGTGTCTCGGTGGCGTGTCGAGACCAAGAACGTGGGCGAGCTAAAAATCGGGCGCGTACGGGTGGGACAAGAGGTTCTGGTACGGGTGAACGCCTTCCGGGACGAGACGCTGCACGGACACGTGGTGACGATCGCACCGGTGGCGGTGGTGCAGCAGGGGGACACGACCTACACGCTGATGATCGAGTTGGAACCCACCGACCTCAACCTGCGGCCGGGGATGACCGTGCAGGTGGAGATTCTGGCTGGCTGACTATCCCTTCCTGGAATATCCAAACGTGCCCAGCAGTTCCCCAACTTGCCGATATTCCCCGTTCAGGAAAGCGAATGGCCTGGCCTTGGCAACGTCGAGACGGCCCCGCTCGTCGAGTACGGCCTCATCCATCTGGACGGCCACTATCTCGCCGATGAACAGGTCGTGGCTGCCCAGCGAGAGGGTCTGTCGCAGACGACATTCGACGTTGACCGGGCACTCGGCGATGAGGGGTACCTGCACCTCGGCCGCCGGGGCCGGGGTGAAGCCACAGGTCGCCCATTTGTCCTCATCCCGGCCTGACACCATCCCGCAGTGGTCCACCCACCTGACCTGCCTCGCATTTGGCAGGTTGATCACGAACTCGCCAACTTCCTTGATCAGCCCGTGCGAATATCTACTCGCTCGCACGCCGATGCCCACCAGTGGCGGTTCCGAGCAGAGCGTGCCCACCCACGCCAGGGTGATGATGTTGGCTTGCTGGCCGGTGCCACAACTGACCAACACGGCCGGCACCGGATAGAGAACCGTTGTGGGTTTCTTGGTGACTTTTGTCATCTTTCTCCTCACTTGTACTATGTGTAGTTGTCTGTAGTATACTCGACTCAGATGAAGCGGTCAAACGATAGACGCCCCCGGTTGACCGTTCCACCAACCGATGTTACAATGCGGGATGACGAATGAAGGCAGGCTGGCTTGAGCCATTGCACAGTTGACCATACCGCCGGCCAGTGCTACAATGAGAGGCGGATTCCACCGGATTGAGAGGGACTGAGAACATGAGTGCGAACGCGATTCATCTGTCCAGACCGCTTTATAAACGCATCCTCCACCTGGCATGTCAGACCAATCAACCACCCGAGCGCGTGGTCGAGACTATCTTATGGAACATCTCCCGGCCTACCCGTACGTCCAGATCAAACACGATCGTTGGGGGGAATACGCCGTCGTCGCTGGTACGCGGACGAGTGTAACAACCGTCGTGCGATACGTGCAGATGGGATACGACGCCCAGACCATCACCACGGAAATCCTGCCTCATCTGACACCATCTCAGGTTCACAGCGCGCTTGCCTATTACTTCGAGCACCAGGAAGCGATGGACGCCGAGATAGCCGCAGATACAACCGAGGTCTGGCAAGCGCGGCTCAAAGAACTGGTAGGAGAAGAGGCCTATTCTTCGACACCCTCACCCGCTCCCCCTGCCACGACGCATGGCGATGAATGGAGGTAATATGACCGAGGACAAAGCCCTTTGGCGCGAGGCACTGGCTCACTACTGCGCCTGGAACGAGGCCGAATTCGCCGACCGCGTGCGCCGGGCCGGCGAGCAGGCGCCGGCTGAGAAGTGGCGTGCTTACCTGGACCTGCTGTCGTTCTGCTGGCGCATCAGCCCGGGGCCGAGCGAGTGGGAACAAAGACAGACTGCCGAGGAGTGGGCATCCTACTATGCCAGAATGCGCCGTTTTGAGGAACGGAGGCGCGAGCGTGGAACGGCAACTTGAGCCATCACTGAGACATGCGATCGCGTTCTTGGAAGCGCACGGCTATCGCTATGCAGTTGTCGGTGGTATCGCCGTTACCGTCTGGGGAATCATCCGCGCTACCCGTGACGTTGATCTGAAGGTGCTTGTCCCCGACATAGACTACGCTGCCCTGCGCGCCGCCATCCGCGCTGCCTTTCCAGAACTCGGTCGCCCCCACGCCCCGGATAACCCGCTCATCGTCTCGGTGAACATTGAGAGCACTGTCGTAGACTTCCTCCTCGCCCTGCCCGGCTACGAGGAGCAGATCGTCACTCGCGCTGTGCACTGCGACCTGGGCGACTTGCAGGCGTGGGTGTGTGCACCGGAAGATCTGGTGATCCAGAAAGCCGTCGCCGGCCGGGCCAAAGACTGGCAAGACATTGAGGGTATCCTGATTGAGCAGTACGGTCACCTGAACTTGGAATACCTGGAGGACTGGCTCTCCCAGTTCGCCGAACTGCTCGGTCAACCGGAGATCCTCTCACAATACCAGGCTATCCAGAGTCGTATCGCCGCCGCACGAGGGAAAGCGGAATGAACCTGCCAGAAATCGGCCTTTCGACCGCCGCTCTCTATCCCACTCATCTGACGGAGGACGCGCTGACGGCCATCGCGGGGCTCGGCTTCCGTATTGTCGAGGTCTTTCTCCAGACCGAGGGGGAGTACACCCCGGCCTTTGGCGCTGAACTTGACCGGCGGCGGCGCGACCTGGGGTTGTGTGTACATTCCATTCATCTCCACACCTCTTACTTCGATCTCTGGGCTCCGTACCCCCGCATGATCCAGGAGACCCGCGAGCGCTTCCACCGCTTGCTGGAAATCGCGGCCACGCTGGAAGCCCGCGCCCTCACCTGGCACGGGCTGCGCTATGGTGTAAATAGTCCCCGCCTGATCGCCGCTTTCTTCGAAAGCGCAACCTGGGCCGGGGAGCAGGCCCAGGCCGCCGGTGTCACCCTGTGCATCGAAAACGTCAGTTGGTGTTACCTGCACACTCCCGAGCAGGTCGCGGCCATCCGCCAGGCCGGCCTGCCCGTAGGCTTCACCTTCGACGCCTTCCAGGCCGGCGAAAGCGGCACTGACCCCGCCGCTCTTATCCACGCGATGGACAGCCGCCTCACCACCGTGCACCTGGCCGACTATGCCCCAGGCAGCCCGCGTCATCTGCCGCCCGGCGAAGGCACCCTGGATTGGCGTGTGATCCTGCGCGCACTGCAGGCCGTGGGCTACGGTGGGCCACTGATCATTGAGCCGGCCCACGTCGAAGACCCGGCCATCTTCCTCCGCGCCCGCGACTTCGTGCAGCAGGCGTTGACCGATGTGGTACTCTCCGACAACCAAACCTCTTCCTGAACAGACCTGTACTCTGTGCGGCGATCGCTCGCGCCTCATCGCCGCCCACCTGGGCGTGTGCCTGGATTGCATCCGCAACCGGCCCCAGGAGGCGCTACCGGTCGCTGACGCTGCCCACGCCGCTGCCCGCCGCCTCTTTGGCCTGCCGGAGCGACCGCCGCGCACCGAGGGGGGCCGCCGCTGCGGGCTGTGGGTGCAGGACTGTGTCATCGGCGAGGGGGAGCGCGGCTACTGCGGGCTGCGCGAGGTGCAGGACGGCAAATTGCGCCACCTGGCCGGTACTCCTGCCCGGGGCCTGCTCCACTGGTACCGCGATTCCCTGCCCACCAACTGCGTCGCCGACTGGGTCTGTTCCGGCTCCCGCCAGCGCGGCAAGCACAACCTGGCCGTCTTTTATGCTTCGTGCACGGTGGACTGTCTGTTCTGCCAGAATTGGCACTTCCGCGAGACAGACCCGGCCCGCTCGACCTGCCTCACGGCTGCGGAGTTGGCCGGCGCTGCCAACTCGCGCACCTACTGCGTCTGCTACTTCGGCGGCGACCCGGCCAGCCAGATGGCACACGCTCTGGCCGCCAGCCGTCTCCTGGCCGAGCGCGGAGTCGTCGTCTGCTGGGAGACCAACGGCAGCGCTCGCCCCCGCCTGATGGACCGTGCGCTCGCTCTCTCTCTGTCCACCGGCGGCTGCGTCAAGTTCGACCTCAAGGCCCACGACGATAATCTGCACCGTGCTCTCACCGGGGCCAGCAACAGTCGCGCACTGGAGAACTTCGCCCGTGCCGCCGCCCGCTTCGACGAGCGTCCCGAGCCGCCCCCCGTCGTCGCCAGCACGCTTCTGGTGCCCGGCTACGTGGATGCCGAGGAGGTGGGCCGCATCGCCCGCTTCATCGCCGCCCTCAATCCCGCTATCCCCTATGCTCTGCTCGGCTTCGCCCCTCATTTCTTTTTCCCCGACCTGCCCCGCACCTCCGTGCGTCACGCCGACGCGGCCGAGGCGGCTGCCCGCGCGGCCGGACTACAGACCGTGCGCATCGGCAATCGCCACCTGCTGATTTGAGATTTGTGGATTTGTCGACTTGACAGAGTAGAACGTTTGTGCTATACTGGTGTTGGAGTGAGGAAGAGGAGAGAGTAGAGAGAAGAGAGGAAAGGAGAGGAGAGAGGAGGACAGTATGAGCAAGGATGGACGTGAAAGGGCGCTGGAGATGGCGCTGGCGAATCTGACCAAGCGCTTTGGCGAGGGCACTGTGATGCGCCTGGGGGAGGCGACCCACCTGCAAGTCGAGGTCATCCCCACCGGCACCCTGGCGCTCGACCGGGCCCTCGGCGTCGGTGGCATCCCCCGCGGCCGCGTCACCGAAATCTACGGGCCGGATGGTTCGGGCAAGACCACTCTCGCCCAGCACATCGTCGCCGAGGCGCAGAAGCGCGGTGGCGTCGCGGCCTACATTGACATGGAGCACGCCGTTGACCCGGACTACATGCGCATGTGCGGCGTGGACGTGGACGCCCTGCTC
>JAUWOI010000035.1 GCA_030612185.1 Anaerolineae bacterium | reverse complement strand
GGGTTGGGCGGCATAGCCGGGGCTTTCCACATGATGGCGATGCCCTTACCGCGCTTCTTGTGCGGCGCAGAAGGCTCCTCCTTCTTGCCCAAGCCAATTGCCTCGGTGACCTTGTCTATGCAGGCCACCAGGTCAATAGCGGGCATCTTCATCCCGGTCAGGATGGTATCGTCCGTCTTGACACAGTTGCGACGTCGAAACTCGGCCGGGTCCATCCCAATCCCTTCGGCTTTGCTCAGGGCAAGCTTTTCGGCCAGTTGGTCCATGATCTGCTCAATGCCCCAGTGGATCTCGGGCATGCCAAAGCCGCGCATTGGCCCGCCGATGGGCAGGTTGGTGTAGACGGAACGCGAATCGCCTTTCACGTTCGGAATGTCGTAAGGGCCGGTGCAGGAGTAGCCGGCAGCGCGGGCGATGTTGACGCCGTAATCGTTGTAGGCACCGCCGCCAAAGTAGTACTTGGTCTCCATCGCCAGCAGGTTGCCCCCGGCATCGCAGCCGATCTTGGTGTGTGCCACCAGGCTCTGGCGCATCGTCGTGCCGACGAACTCCTCCTCGCGCGTCAGACGCAACTTGACCGGATGCCCCTTGACCGCCCGCGCCAGGACCAACGCGCACGCCTCCATCGTCACGCCCGCCTTGCCACCGAATCCGCCGCCGACGTAGGGAGACACCACACGCAGGTTGCCGTGTGAGATATCCAAACTCTGGGCAAGCAGATCACGTTGGGCGTGGGGTGACTGCGTACTGGTCCACAGTGTGACCTGCCCCGATGGCTCCCAAAGGGCCACCGATATGTGAGGCTCGAGCGGCACGTGCTGGATCTGGGGCAGGTAGAAGGTCCCCTCCACGATGGCATCGCACCTGGGCCAGGCGGACTCGACGTCCCCTTTGCGGAGTTTGAAGTGCTCCGAGATGTTGGTGCCCGGTTCGGGGAAGATGAAGTTGGCCACTTTGTATTCGCCCAGGTCAGGGTGGAGCAGAGGCGCATCCGGCTGGAGGGCTTCCATTGGGCCGAAGACCGCCGGCAACTCTTCGTACTCCACCTCAATGAGTCGAGCCGCCTCCTCTGCGATCCCTTCGCTGGTCGCAATAACCCCGGCGACAGGCTCCCCAAAGTACCGCACGCGCTCGCCAGCCAAGACGGGGCGATCTACGAGGTACATGCCAACCATCTCAGGAGCGTCCTTGCCGGTGACAACTGCCTTCACTCCAGTCACCTCCAGTGCCTTGCTCGTGTCTATGCGTTTGATCAGGGCGTGGGCGTGGGGACTCCGGGCCAGCCGGGCGTAGTAAAGGTTAGGACCGAATTGTATGTCGTCGGCAAAGATGGCAGCCCCGGTGATCTTGTCGTACGTATCCACGCGGGGGAGACTCTTGCCAACCGGATCAGAGGTGAACTGGGTCATTTTGCACCCCCCTTAAGACTCCCAGCCCCCGTCTCGGGGGCGTCTTTCGCAGCCGTCTGCACAGCCTGGATGAAACGCAGGTAGCCCGTACAGCGGCATAGGTTGCCAACCAGGGCTTCCCGTATTTCCTCCTCGGTCGGATGGGGGTTGCGCTTCAACAGAGCATGAGCGGAGATCAACACCCCCGGCGTACAGAAGCCGCACTGAACGGCATTATGTTTTCCAAAAGCCTGCTGCAACGGGCTTAACTGGCCGTCGTGAGCCAACCCCTCGACCGTGACGATCTCGGCCCCATCCGCCTCCACCGCCAGCACCAAACAGGAGTTGACCGGCTCACCATTCATCAAGATGGTGCAGGCTCCGCACTCCCCGGCCGTGCAGCCGTTCTTGGTGCCAGTGAGCGCCAGTTTCTCCCGCAGCATCTGCAGCAAAGTCATGTTTGAGGGAACAGTCAGGTATTCTGCCTCACCGTTCACAGTTACCGTGATTGTGTGTGTGCTCATTCTATTCCTCCTGGCCCGCCAACTTGCCCCACACGTCCTGCAGCCCCCGCAGGGTGAGGGCGTGCACCATCGCCTTGCGGTAGGCAGCGCTGGCGCGCACGTCGTCTATGGGGGTCGCCGCCTCCATCGCCTTTTCGGCCGCGAGAGCGAAGGTCTCCTCTCCCGGAGAATTCGCCGCCAGCAGTTCCTCTGCCTCTAGTGCCCGTAACGGCACCGGCGCGACCGAAGCCAGCCCGATGTGGAAACGGTAGCCGGAGGAAGCAGTCCCATCGGGGAAGCCGAAGACCGCCACACCAACGATGGACAGGTCGCCGATCTTATTGCGGCCCAGTTTGAGGTACCTCCCTGCGCTGCCGGCTGGCGGGGCTGGGAAACGGATGGCTGTCATCAACTCACCCGCCTGCATGGCCGTCTTGCCTGGGCCCAGGAAGAACTCGCCGGCTGGTATCTCTCGCTCTCCGCGCTTAGACCCTTCGGGTTTCGGAAAACCCGAAGGGTCGGGTCCGTGGAGAACGAAACGTCCCTCCAGCACCAACGCAGCCGGAGCGGTGTCGGCAGCGGGAGAACCGTTGCACAGGTTACCGCCCAGGGTGGCGCGGTTGCGCACCTGGTACGAGGCGACGGAGTTGGCCGCCTCTGCCAACAGCGGGTAGTGGGCCTGTACATCGGGGTGGCGGGCCACCTGGTTCATCGTGGCCGCCGCGCCGATGGTCAGCCCCGCCTGCTCGTCATACAGAATGTCCCGCATACCGGGCAGATGCTTGACGTCCACCACCATCTGGGGGCGGATAAATCCATCGCGCATGCGGACGAACGTATCGGTGCCGCCCATCAGCAGCCACGCCGCCTCCCCGTGCTTCTCCAAGAGGCCAATCACCTCCTTGGGCGTGCCTGCCCGTACATAGTCGAAACTGGGAAGACCAGGTCTTGCTAGCATATCATTCACCTCCTGATAATCTTGCACACATGCTGTCGCCGCTCACACGGCGAGTGGGGATCGCTGACAAAGAAGCGTGTGATCCTTTCTAGCCGCCTACTATCGAGACACCAGCGTGATGGCGTCAACGGGACAGAGCCCCACACACAACCCGCATCCATCACATTTCTCGCGGTTGACGCTGACCACATCACCGACCATGTCGATGGCCTGGTAGGCGCCTGAAGCGCAGGCTCTGACACAGATCTCGCACCCCGTGCATTTGTCCTCATCTACCTCAGCAAGCAGCCTTACTGAGATATCCAGATCAGAGAGTGTCACGATCTGGGGCAGGGCTTTGCCTTCGATGTCCGCTGGTGACGAATATCTATGTTCGTCGAGATACCCCTCGAGTCCACGGGTCAGCTTATCAATAGTCGAGTAGCCGCGCCACATCACCGCACTGCAGACCTGCACCAGTGATGCGCCAACAGCTATGTACTCTGCCGCATCTTGCCAGGTACTAACGCCGCCGCAACCGACGAGGGGAATGTCCACTCCTTTGGCTATGCTCGCTGTGCATCGCAGTGATACCGGCTTCAACCCAGGCCCGCTATACCCACCGAAGATCCCGATGCCCTCCACTGAGGGCAATGGGCTGAACGTCTCCAGATCGATCCCCGCTAACCCCGACAGAGTGTTTGTTGCGGTTATGGCATCAGCTCCAGCCTCTTTGGCAATGCGTGCCAGGGAGACGATGTCAGTGACATTCGGTGTAAGTTTAGCAATCACAGGCAACTGGGTTGCTTCTCTTACCCAACTGATGGCCAGCGCCAGAAATTCCGGATCCTGACCCAACTGGGCACCTCTCCCTTCCGCGAAATTCGGGCAACTGACGTTCATCTCAAAACCGTTGACTCCGTGTGGTTCGAGGCGCCTCACAACCTCTTGCCATTCATCAGGGTTGGCTCCACCCATGATGCTGGCAATGATCGGCCGACTAGGGTAAGCATCGCGGATCAGATCAATCTCATCTTCCCAGCGTTGGAGGGACAACTCGGTGATCAATTCGATATTGACCATACCCTCGATGCGCCGCCCTTGCCGGAGGATATGCAGCCGTGGACAGGGATCAGTTGTTGGCTCCAGTGCGATTGTCTTCAAGACAGCACCGCCCCAACCTGCCTTGAAAGCCTCTTTGATCATCTCCCCCCTTGTTGTGGGAGGGCCGGAGCCTAGCAGAAATGGATTGGGGAAGGAGATTCCCAGAAACTCAGTCTGTAACTTTGACTTTGACATAGATCTTCCTCCCTGCTGAGTTCAAACGCGAGTCTGGAGCAGGGGTAACGGCCGAGGAGAGACGCCCGCCTTCCCCCCTCTTTCCCCCCCAATGGGGGGGAGGAAGGGGGGAGGGACGCTGAAGAACCTGACCATAGGGACGGCCTGTCTCTAGCTCACCGCCTTGAGCTACGATTCTCCCCCGCAAGATCGTCATTGCAGGCTTGCCCAGGACTCGCATTCCCTGATAAAGGGTATGGTCTGTTCGCGAATGGAGTCTCTGACTATCAATCGTTGACTCGCCTTCCTCATCATAAATGACAAAGTCAGCATCACTTCCTATTGCGATGATGCCTTTGTTGGGATATAGACCAAAGATCCTGGCAGGATTTGTGGACATCAATTCCATGAGCCTTTCGATGGAAATGCGTCCCCTCCGGACGCCGTAGGTGTAGATTAGCGGCAAGCTGGTTTCTACGCCCGAGGCGCCACCGGGAACATTGCGGAAGTCACCGCGCCCTTTGAGTTTCTGTTCCAACGTGTAGGGACAATGGTCAGTGGCGATCATCTGCAAGTCGCCCTCAGCTAGCGCCCTCCAGAGATCTTGTCGGTCCTCCTCCGTGCGGATCAATGGTGCCAATACAAAGTGGTGTGCTTCCGGCTTGCCGGACTTGTACACGTCCTCAGTGAACATAAGGTATTGTGGACAGGTTTCACCCGTGATGACCAAGCCACTACGTCTTGCCTGTCCAATCATACGGGCACCCTCCTGGGTGTTCACGTGCACGATGTGAATAGGCGTTCCTATGAAACCGGCATAAGCGATAACACGATTCGTTGCCTCCACGTCTGCAATGTAGGGATGTGCTTCTGGGTAATAGTCCATCGTCGTCTTTCCGGCTCGGACGAGCTGCTCCGTCGAGAACGACACTAGCACTCCATCTTCTGCGTGGAAGCACACGAGGGCTTCTAGATCCTTTGCGGCTTTGAGCGCTCTCAGTATCTCTTCGTCGCTTAGCCTGAAACTTTCATAAGCGGTGTATATCTTGAAGCTGGTGAATCCTTGCTTCACAACTTTGGCCATGTCGGATATCGTTTCCCCGGTCACCTTCCGCAGGATCATGTGAAAGCTAAAGTCCGCATAGGATTGCTTGCTAGCGACCGCCATGCGTGCGTCCAGCGTGGGGATGAGTCTGCCGCTCTGATCGGGGACCACGTATTCGATCACGGTTGTGGTGCCGGCACAGACGGCAGCCATTGAGCCGGACTCCCAGTCGTCAACGGAGTCAAAGTTCGCCGAAGGCCACGGAAGGTGAACGTGGGTATCAATGACGCCAGGCATCACCAACTTGTGCGCCGCGTCAATCGTTCTGTCTGCCGCCAAGTCTAGCCTTTGCCCGATCTGAACGATCTTTCCATTGGATACAGCGATGTCAGCGTGGAACCGGCCATTAGAGTTCACACAGTCGCCGTTCTTTATGAGCAGTTGCAACATCTGATCCCCCCATACAAGAATGCTTCAGCCCACTAACAACAGCCTCAGGTCATTCACGTTGGTTCCCGTGTGACCCGTAATCATGGCATCGCCGAGCTCCTGCAATACACGGGATGCATCATGGTCATGCAGAGCACGGAATACGTCAATCTCCTTCGCCTGCGCTGCAGGTAGCGTGCTGCCATCAACGATGCCACCGGCCAAATCGGTCGGGCCGTCCGTTCCGTCTGTGTCGATGGCTACTAATACGACGTTTTCGAGACCGACAAGGTCAAGACAAGCTGATAGCGCAAACTCTTGGTTGGGGCCGCCTCCTTTACCATATTTACCATATTTGTCTGGGATGGTCACCGTGTTCTCACCGCCAGCGACGATCGCACACGGAGCACTCATTGGGCGCCCGAACCGCACAATCTCATTTGCTATTGCGGTGAAGAAAGTCCCGGCCTCTCGCGCCTCGCCTTTGAGCATCGTGGTCAGGATCATCGGTTTGTAACCGAGTTCTGCAGCGCGTTCTGCTGCACCCAGACAGGCCGCAGTGCTGTCGACGATCAAGAAAGTGTATACTGGTGCGTCCCCGAAGTCTTTTGGTGTCTCTTGCGCTTCGCCGCCGGAACGCAGATAGTCAGCAGCGGATTCTGGAAATGCCTCCCAGAGCTCATAGCGATCCAGCACACCCCGAGCGTCATCAAATGTCGAAGTGTCAGGTACTGTCGGACCCGTGATGTAGTCCAGCGGATCCCCTACCACATCCGATACCGTCAGGTTCACCAACGTCGCCGGCAGGATTGCCTTTGCCAACCAACCTCCTTTGATACGGGAGAGGTGCTTTCTCACCGCGTTAATCTCGGTGATATCTGCGCCACAGTGCAACAGAACCTGGTTTACCTTCTGTTTATCCGCCAGGCTTACGCCCTCCACCGGTAAGGGCAACAGTGCCGAACTGCCGCCGCTGATACCGACAAGCACGAGATCGTTCTTCGCGAAACCCTCCGCCATCTCCATCATGGCCTGAGCGCCTTTGTGCCCATTTTCGTCCGGCACCGGATGTGCGGCATAGATGACCTTGGTTCTGTTCAAATTCGCCCGGGATCCGTGTTTGAGCACGAACAGGCCATCCGAAATGCGATCGCCCAGTATGTCTTCCAATGCCTGCGCTATGGGCAGGGACGCTTTACCTGCCCCCATAACGAAGATGCGCTCGTACTTCTTCAGGTCAAAGACCAGGTCACCAACACTGAGCAAGTGGCCATCGATCTGCACAAGCCGCCTGACAGCAGTGTAGGGGTTAGCGGCCTGCAATGCGTACTCAATGATTTCCACGGCTGCCTTGCGCAGAGCGATGTTCCCATGGCTCGTCAGTATGTCGCGGTTGCGAAGGTATACTTTGGCCCTTGCACTGCCACCGCGAGTACCACCGCGAGTACTCGTGGCGGGGCTCGTGGCGGTGAGCCCAGTCGAAGTGCCTGTACTCATTCCAGGTCTAGCGGTAGGGTCTTCGGAAGTTGTGACCGGCGTAGACTGCCTCCTTGCCCAGTTCCTCGGCGATGCGCAGCAATTGGTTGTATTTGGCTGTGCGCTCACTGCGGGTCGTGCCGGTCTTGATCTGGCCGGCGTTCAATGCGACGACCAGATCTGCGATGCTCGTGTCTTCTGTCTCACCCGACCGCTCGGATACCTGGACACCGTAGCCGCTGCGGTAGGCGTAATCGGCGGCATCCAGCGCCTCGGTGAGGGTGCCGACTTGATTGAACTTCCACAACACTGCGTTTGCTGCACCGGCTTCAACGCCCCTTCTGATGTACTCGACGTTGGTCGTGAACAGATCATCACCTACAATCTGAACTCCATCGAGTTTACTGGTCAGAATCGCGTGGCCGGCAAAGTCATCTTCCATAAGCGGATCTTCGATCGAAGCGATCGGATAATCATGACAGAGCCTGGCATACATATCAATGACATCATCGCGGGTCATCTCTTCACTGTCCATCAGGTAGACGCCTTTTTCCCAGTCGTACCAGTGACTTGCCGCCGCGTCCATTGCGTAGACTATCTTGTCCGCATAACCAGACTCCCTTACCGCTTGCGACAATATGGCCAGCGGCGTCTGGACACCCCGCATCGGCGGGGCAAAGCCACCTTCGTCACCGACGTTCGCTGCGATTTTGCCATACTTGTCAACGATCAGATCATGCAAGATCAAATTGATCTCGTAGCACATCTGCAGACCTTCCAACAGGTCCTTTGCCCCGACCGGCATTACAATGAACTCCTGGATCTCCAGATCGTTCGAGGTGAGCATACCACCGTTGATCAGATTCACAAGAGGCACTGGAATGACGTGTGCGTTGACATTGATGTACTTGTACAAAGGCAGTCCTGATGCATGAGCTGCGGCCCTGGCTACCGCCAGGGAGACACCCACGATCGCATTGGCTCCCAGATTTGACTTGTCGTTTGTACCATCCAGTTCACACATGCGAGCATCGATTGCACGCTGATCACGTGGGTCCCAGCCGAGGAGAGCAGGGCCGATCACTTTGTTGACATTCTTGACTGCCTTGGTGACCCGCTTTCCACCCCAGCGTTTTCCGCCATCACGTAGCTCCACCGCTTCCCGCTGCCCGGTTGAACGCCCAGCAGGAACGAGGGCGCGGCCAGACAATTCGCCGTCGATCCAGACATCTACTTCGACGGTCGGAAACCCCCGGCAATCTATGACCTCTCTGGCGTGTACTTTGGATATCTTGAGATTCACTGCGTTCCTCTTCGTAGATACAATACTTTTCTCACTCTTTCACGTACGGCTGTCCGAGTGCTTCGGGGCTTGTTGCGCCCCACCTGGTCCTAAACCACTTTGTTGACATAATCAGCAAAACCCCTAGGGTTATGACAAAGGGAACCGTTCTCCAGATATACCTGGACAGAACGCCGGGGAGTACGAGTTGTGGGTTGAGGGAGAGTTGCCACAGGGTTCCAAAAAGTAACGAGCCACCGAGCAGGATCAAAGGATTCCACATGGAGAAAAAGACGAGGGCCAGAGCGATGAAACCCCAGCCCATGAGAAAGTTATAGTTCCAGACCGGGTTGTAAAACAGAGAGTAAATCGCACCCGAAAGCCCCATGAAC
The DNA here is from genome assembly GCA_030612185.1 of Anaerolineae bacterium. The sequence goes on along the minus strand of JAUWOI010000035.1, from coordinate 8,225 downwards.
ATCCCACCGATTGTTACACAGAGATAGCGAGTTTTCGTGACGTCTATACCTGAGACTTCCGCAACTGATGGATTCTCTCCTACCGATCTTATCCTCAGCCCCAGGCTCGTCTTGGAGAGCACGAACCACGAAACGACCACAAGCGCGATTCCGACATAAAGGAATGGGGAAAGACCCAAGATAGTGGGTATCCTCTCCATCCCCAAGGGCCCTGTGTATGGGTTGCCTATGTAGGTGGTGAGGCCGAAGCCGAGGATCCATATACCCATCCCGACCACAACCTGGTCGGCCCCCAGTGTTACGGAAAAGAATCCGTGGAGAAGGCCGAGCAGGCCTCCGATGGCAATCCCCACCAAGAAGCCGAGCAAGTAGCTCCCGGTGGATTGGGCGGTGATGAAACCCAAGGTGGCACCGAAAAGCATCACACCCTCGATCCCAACGTTCAGAACTCCTGAGCGCTGATTGATGAGTTCGCCGAGGGCGGCAAAGGTGAAAATCGTTGAGACTTCTAGACTTCTAGCGATAAACTCCCACATCTAACCTCTTTTCCCCTGTTTTTGTTCATACGATCCCTTCGACGGCCCTTCGACGGAGCTCAGGACAGGGCTCAGGACAAGCCTATAACGGTAAAAGAATTGAAAAGCGACGAGAGCAATCATTAAAACTCCGAGCAGGGCATAATCCACGCCAAAGCCCATATGGAGTTTTCCCTGGACGAATCTGCCACCTATGGACAATCCTCCGAAGAGCAGCGCTACCGGAATCGCCGCTAAAGGGTTACCTTGGGAAATCAGTCCACATATTATCCCATAGAAAGCCAGATCGCCGAAATACGCATAGTTCCTCGCAATTTTATAGACGCCGGGAACCGCGGCAAAATAGTGATACCCGGCCAAACCGGCTACACCGCCTCCTATGATAAAAACCAAGAGCGGTATCTTGAATGTGCTTATCCCGGCGTATCTGGCCGCAGCCGGGTTATGACCGTGGGCCTTGATTTGATATCCGATTTGGGTTTTGGCGAACAAAAAGTACAGCAACACGGCTACCCCGAGGGCAAGGAAGATTGTGAAGGGGACGTTCATGATCAAAGGCGCGTATACAGAAGGGGGTAGCTCAAAGCTTTCACCTCTCCCGCCGGGATTCATGAAGGGACCTCCCTCTTTGATCATGTGTGCAACCAGCCAGAAAGATATAAAGTTCAATATCATGGTCACCACGATCTCGTTAATGTCTAACTTACCCTTCAGAAACCCGGCAATCGCTCCAGGCACTGCACCGCCCAAGGCTGCCGCGATCAACATCAATGGGATGAGAATTGCAGGGGAAAGATCCGGGGGAGGAAGCGCCTTTCCGCCAAAGGCAAACAGGATTGCGAAAGCGCCCAACGCCCCGGCGTAAAGCTGCCCCGGCATCCCGATGTTCCAGAGCCCAGCTCTAAGAGGGATGATGAACGCGCACGTACACAGCAACAGGAATATGAACCTGTTGATCGTCAGCGGCAGGCCATAAGGGTTTGCGAAAGCGTAGGAAAAGATCTCCTGATAAGCGAACAGCGGGTTGATCTCAGCCAGGATAAAGATGATGCTGAAAAGCGCGAGGGCGAAGATTACCGCGAGGATCGATATGATCCCTGCCTTCCAACCGGTTAACGTCAACCTCTTCTCGAGCTTCAATTCGTAGCTACCGATCCTCATGTCTCTGCTCCCCCTTCATCCCGCCCAACTTGCCCCCCCTTAATCCCCCCCAACCCTTCGACCTCGCTCAGGGCAGGCCCTTCGACCTCGCTCAGGGCAGGCCTGGGGGGGAAAGGGGGGGGACGCAAACCAGCCATCATAGCACCCACGCTTTCCCTCTTGGCCTCCTCCCCCGGGATGATGCCCATGAACTTTCCTTCGTAAATCGGTGCCACCCAATCGCTCAACGATAAAATCTCATCGAGGTCCTCGGAGATGAGGAGAATACCGGCTTTTTCCTTCTTCGCCTCCATGAGCTTGTTCCGAACTAACTCTATCGCCCCTACATCAAGTCCTCGGTTTTGTAGATTAGCGATCAGAAGCCGCTGTCTGCGTGAGAGCACGCGTGCCAGGATGAGTCTTTGGAGATTTCCTCCGGACAGGTTTTTGGCCTTCGTGTCTGGGCTCGGAGCCACCACACCGTACTCGGAGATGATTTCCTCTGTGATCTTCCGTATCTTCTTGTAATCCACGATCCCTCGCCGGGAGAAATTATCGTCAAAGTAATAGTTCATCGCGATATTTTCCACCAGGGAAAAATCACCGATCGAACCCACTTCTATGCGTTCGGAGGGAATGTATCCTACGCCCACCTGCCATCTTTCTAATACAGAGGAATGAGTGATGTCTTTCCCCTCAAGAATCACCTTACCCCCCTCTGCCTTTCGAAGACCGGCTAGAACCTCGGCTAACTCGTGTTGTCCGTTACCGGAGATTCCGGCTATGCCAAAGATTTCGCCTTCACGTATAGAAAACGAAACACCGTTCAAAGCCAGAAAACCTTTGTCGCTGAGGGCGGAGAGGTTTTCTACTTGGAGTATGAGTTTCCCCTTCTCTACCTTTGTCCTCTCCACCCTGAAGATGACTTCTCTCCCCACCATTTCCTTAGCCAGGCTCTTCTCCGTTGCACGCCCCGTCTCTAAGCAGGCCACAACTTTCCCACGCCTTAGAACCGTCACCCTGTCGCTTATCGCCAGCACTATGGGGAGTTTGTGTGTGATGAACGGGACTATGGCGAGTTCATCTCTAGCCATAGCTTTGATGGATGCCAGGAGTTTCTCCGCTTCGGGGGGCGTCAGCGCGGAAGTCGGCTCGTCCAGGATGAGGACCTCTGCCCCGCGATAGAGAGCCTTCAGGATCTCAGCCGCCTGCTTTTCCCCTTCTGAAAGTTGCCAGACTTTTGCTCTGAGGTCTATCTTGAATCCGTATTTCTCGCAGAGTTCCCTTACCTCCTCCGCCGCCCTCTTCAGGTTCAGAATTCTCCCAGCCATCGGGTGCCCGAGGATAATATTTTCGATCACCGTGTGAGCGGACACCAGTTTGCGGTGTTGATGAACCATCCCTATCCTCAGATCAATGGCGTCCAGAGGTGATCTGAATCTGACCTTCTTACCGCCGACGTAGATCTCGCCTTCGTCGGGTTGCCATAGCCCGAACAGGATATTCATCAAGGTGGTTTTCCCGGCGCCGTTCTCCCCGAGGATGGCGTGAATCTCGCCCGCTTTCATCTCGAAATCTATGTGGTCATTCGCGACGACTCCCGGAAATCTCTTTGTGATTCCCCGCGCCTCCAAGACCGTCTCTCCGCGTTTTATCCCTTCCATGAGCCCTTTTCGCACTTGTCTCTCTTACTATGATTTCATCAACAAAAAACCCTCTGTCTTCAGAGCCCTCGGCGTGAGCCCGGTCGAGCGCCAGGGGCCGCATTTCAGCCACCAAAATACGGCATAATAGGAATGAGGCCCCCTCCTTAGAGGGTTTTCCCCTCAAGAAAGGGAGCCTCATGCCTCTGTCATTGCGAGGCGCGCTCCCGTTCGCTACGCTCAGGGCATGGTTTGCGCCGAAGCCTGTCCTGCCACCGCGAGTACTCGTGGCGGTGCTTCGCGGAGTTTACACTGAGCAAAGCGAATGTGCTCGCAATGACACGCGATCCAGGGAGATTACCGAACTCTGTCTCACTCCAGTATCGCCGTGCCTTCTAGATCAAAGTTGAACTTCGAAAGCAGCCACTCGGCCGTCGGCTCCTCACCAGCCGGCTTGACCACTGTCCCTGCGGCTGGAACCGGCAAACCCTCCAGATCCAAGCCAGTTCCGTTGCTCACAAACTCGCGCTCGGTGAATGGATCCCACTCCCCTTTCATCATCTGATCCCTTCTCTGCTCAACGAGGTCTACGATCTCATCCGGAATCAATGGGAGTGCAGATGGGCTGATGGCGTCAATGCCTACCTTGTTGTCGTTCATTATGTCAACGGTTGGAACCTCTGTGCCATCAGCAAGAACCATTGAGTCGTCCATGCCCAGGTACAGTACCGTTTCTGGGTTTTCTTCGCCAGCCAGCCACTCATTGAGCATATGCTCAAAGAGGACTTCCCAACGCGTGTCGAACGACACGGCCACGGTCTCCGTGCTCGACCAGCCGTGATACCCCACTATGTCCATGTCCTTCCCTACGAACCAAATGCCCTCTTCTTGGGCGACGTCCAGGGGGGACCCGGAATCGGTCTGATGGGTTAAGACATCAACGTCGTACTGAGTCACCAAGGTACTGGCGATATCTCGCTCTTCCGTAGGCAGGTACCAGTCACCGACGTACTTTACGTACACCGTGATGTCTTTGCCGAGCAACTCCGCCGCATCCTGCACCCCAAGGTAAAAGCCGGCCTGCCGCCTGATGACCTGAACACATGGGAATGCCGAGACGATGCCTATATTGCCTGACTGGGTTAACGCCCCAGCGATGAGCCCTTCCAGGTACAGCGCCTGATACTGCTTGGGGAAGTACCTTATGAAGTTCCTCTTCGTAGTCAGATCGCTGGCAATGACGGATCCAAAATAAACATCCGGGTACTTGTCAGCGATATCCTTCAAGGGCATCCCCATGAACTCTGCGTTTCCTATAACGATGCTGGCTCCATCAGCGATCAACTCTTCGGCGTAGGGAGTTGTGAGATCAGGTCCTACTTCCTCTCTGTAGACATATTCTACATTTGGGTATTTTTCAGCGATTCGCTCTCCTGCGCGATCCTGGGCTCCAGACCAAGTCGTCCCTTCAATGATACTGAAATGCAAGATCGCCAGAGTAGCGCCCTCCTTCTCGACCACCTCAGGGGTAGGCGCGGCACAAGCCGCCAGCATCACCACCAGTACCACCATTAGGGAGATGACCGCTAACGCTGTTCTCTTCCAGGGCATTTTTTCCTCCTTTTGCTTTGTGTGAAACGTTAATCTCTAACCACTAGCGCCCAGGTTTGGGATAAACTCTATCTAGCTTATATCCATCCCTCCTTTACTTGTTTTTGGGAGCGGCGCACATATACAGTTATCCGCGGTCTGAGCCTCGCTGTCGCTGCCGCGGCCACCTGCGCTCCCCTCCGCCTGAAGTAACCGCGATTATACACAATCATTGGGAGCCTGTCAAATGGGTATTGGATATTGAATATCCAATATCCAATACCCAATATCTAATCTCTAATTTCTAATCCCCCTCCTTGAAAGCAACGAATCGTCCCCACATAGATGCGATTTCCATTCCCCTCTGCATGTAGCAGCCGATGTAGTACCTGCCGCTCTCGGCAGTGGCGATATCGCCCGCCAGGTTCTCAGCGTGGACAATTCCCTTCGGGAAGAGGTTCAGGTGCATGTCTTGGTAGTACTTATCCAGAGGATACATCTCGTCCCAGTCCTTGCCAAAGTCCCTGATCAGTTTGGCATTGGCCTCTTCGAAGGTCTTGGGGTGCCAGAGCCTCTGGATGGTGTTCATGGGATGGTCTGCGCTCACGGCGTCCACACCGATCCACTTGATCTCCATGTCAACGCACCACTGCGCAAAGTCAGCGGAAGGCCCAGGGTGTTTGATCATGTAGCGGAACTCATCGGAGTCCGGGCTGTTCCAGCCATACTTGTACCATCCAGTCTTGATGATGAGGATGTCCCCCTTGCGGATGTCCACGACGTCCTCGATCATCTGGGGCGTGTACACGCTTGAATTGCTGACCAGGTGGGAGATATCGGCAATGACGCCAGGGCCAACCCACTCCTCAAGCGGCACCTCTCCGATTGCCCTGCCAGCCGGCCAGAAGTGCTTCTCGCCGTCCATGTGGGTCGCCAGGTGGATACTGGCATTGCAGATGGATCCGTTTCTGCCCATGCCAAAGTGCTGACCGCCGACTCTCTTGGTGTACGTAACGGTCAATGGGATATAGTTCGCCCACTGGGGTGTCTGGACGCTGAGCGGGATGGTGAGATCCAGCATCTCGGCCGAGTTCATGATCTCAAAGAACTCCTCCTCAGCCATGCCTTCAGGAGCCTGATGGGCGACGACGCGCGACCAGGCTGTCTCCACCTCCATGAAAGGAATGGGCTGAATCATGATCCAGGCCCGCTGGTTGCTCAGTTTGTCTATATCGCCCACAATACACTCAGCCAGGAGCAGGTGGGCTTTTGGCATGGTGATGTGGGTCATCTCGTAGTACTCGTCCTGGGGGAACATTTCATCCCACGTCTTGCCGTATTCTTGCACCAACTTTTCTTCGGCCTTTTCAAAGTGGTTCTCGTGCATGCGGCGGATGGGAGTGTTCATGGGATGTTCGGCGCAGCCGCAGTCCACACCGATCACCTTCAGTTTCATGTCCAGGGCCCACTGGAAGAAATCGGGAGAGGGCCCGGGGTGTTTGACGAGGAATCCAAACTCCTTCGACTCCACACCGCCCTGGGCATCCTCGTTGAAGACGTCTGGCTGATCCCAGGAGTACTTGTGGTATCCGGTGTTGATGATCAGGATGTCGCCCTCTTTGACGGTGGCCCGCTCCATGATCATCTCGGGTGTGTACAGGCTGTAATCAGATACCGCATCAGAGATGTCTACCACCACGCCAGGCCCACACAGGTCTTCCAGCGGAATGTCGGCGATGGCCCGGGCCCCGGAGTGGAAGGCCGTCTCGCCCCCCAGGTGAGTGCCTACCGTGTTGCTCCAGTTCAATAACTGGCCGTTGGCACCCTGTCCGCCACCATAAGCGCCGGTGACTCGCTTGAAAAAGTGGATCTCCAGCGACTTTTCCCCAGGCCACGGCGGCGTGAAGATGCTGCAACCCTGGGTCAGGTCGTACATTTTGGAGTCAGTCATGACCTTGATGAATTGTTCGCGTTCCATTTTGTTCCTCCCTTTCTGGGTATTGGGTATTGGGTATTGGATATTGGATATTGGGTATTGGATATTAGGTATTGGGGATGGCTTCTAGCCATTCTAGTTCGTCTTTGGTGAACAGGGGTGGTGTGTTGTCTGGCCAATCGGTCACGTATTGGGTGGTGGGTTCGCGCACGGTTTTTGGCTTTGACCGACTGGCTTGACGTTGGGTCTTTAGTCTGGCGGCAAAGGCATTCAGTTGGCGTGCCAGGTCGGTTAACTGAGAGGCGTAATCCTGTACCTGAGCGGATGGCATCAGATTGCGCGTTCGTGCACGGTTGAGCCAGTATTTGGTCTCGAAGAGGCTGCCACGGGAGTAGTACAGGAACTGAAGTTTCTCTCCGTAATGAAAACGGCCGAAAGATTCAGCGATGTTTGCCCCGACTGAGTCCGCAGATCGTGCCAGTTGCCCGCCGACGACCTCACGCGCGAACGGGTCCCATCGCACGACCTGCCGCCAGATGTCATCCGCCACACCTTCGGCAACCTGCAACACCCTCAATTCCTCAAACTTCAACGGCATCCCCGCCCCCCAATATCCGATCTCTAATCTCTAATCTCTAATCTCCACTCTCTAATACCCATACTTCTCGGCAAAAGCCACCAGCGCCTCCTCGAACATGGCCATCGGCGGCCTCACCAGCCCAGCGCCAACCTGCCCCACGCCGGCGTCCTTGTGGGCAATACCCGTATTGACGCGCGGCGTGATGCCCTTCTCCACCACCTTGCGGATGTCAATGCCGGTAGGCGTGCCCCGGAAGTCCAGCGGGGGCATGGTGAAGTACTTGTGCTCGGCGGAGGTAATCTCGTACATTTCCAGCGTGGCATTGATCGCATCCTTGGGCACACCGCTGACGAAGGTGACGATGGCTGGCGCGCTGGCCATGGCAAAGCCACCGATGCCCGCCGTCTCGGTGATGGTGCTGTCGCCGATGTCGCCGCTGGAATCCTCGGCTGTGAAGCCGGGGAAGTAGAGGCCCTTTGGTATCGCGACCGGGGCGGTGAACCAGCGGTCGCCCAGCCCGCTGACCCGGATGCCGAAGTCGGTGCCGTTGCGGGCCATCGCGGTGACAATCGTGCTGCCCTCGACCCCGTGGGCGGCGTCGGTCATCGCCTTGCAGGCGGCCATCACCGGGTTGAGCACGCTCAGGGCATTGTCGCCCAGGAAGCGCAGCACATCTGAGGCAGTATCGGCGTCGGTGGCCTTGACGATAAAGGGCGCCAGTTTCGTCGTGTAGATGATAGAGCCAGCCTTATTGCGATTGTGCCCCTCATCGCCCATGTGCAAGGATTCGGCCAGCAGGG
>JAUWOI010000572.1 GCA_030612185.1 Anaerolineae bacterium | reverse complement strand
CCGTCTCCAGTGTGTCCACCATAACAGAGTGACCGAGAAGCGTGTCGCGCAAGTAGGGTTGGGCGAAACGGTCGCGTTTCCACGACCGCCCCACCGACTGCCCCAGCGAGAGGCCCCGATGGTCACCGCATATCTCCAGCGCCGGGTCCCACTGCTGGGCGATCCATTCGGCGTCCCCATCGAAGCCCAGCAACATCAAGGTGCTATCCGTGGTGAGGTCGTACCCCCGCGTCTTCAGATACCATGCGGTCAGGCTGTCGGCCAGGCGGCGCAGGCCGTGGTGCTCGTGGCTCAGCACGACGGAGGCGGCCGTCTCGGGCGCGTCGGAGAGGCGTATGATGGCCGGATGCAGTTGGGGGTTTTGCATCAGATCGCGGAAAGCGGCGACGCCGTCCTCCAGGTTGTGGAAGAGGATGCCGCGATAATCCTGCACCGCCGGTAGGGGATGGATACGCATTGTGGCCTCGGTGATGACACCGTAGGTGCCCTCGGAGCCGACGAGCAGTTGCAGAAGGCTGGGACCGGCAGCGGTGGCGGGCGTGTCCTTCGTCTCAATGATGCCGGCTGGAGTGACGACCCGCACGGCTTGGGTCAAATGCTCGATCTTGCCATAGCCGATGGAATTCTGACCGGCTGCACGAGTGGCGATCCAGCCGCCGAGGGTGGAGAACTCGAAGGATTGGGGGAAGTGGCCCAGCGTGAAGCCCTGCGCGTTCAATTGGGCCTCCACCTCCGGGCCGGTCGCGCCGGCCTGGATGCGAGCCGTGCGTGAGGTTGAATCCACCGCCAGTACGCGGTCCAGCCGGGCCAGGTCGAGGGTGATCGTAGGCTGGTCGCCGGGTTCCGGCTCGACACCGCCCAGGACAGAACTGCCGCCGCCGAAGGGAACGACGGCGACGTCGCGGTCGGCGGCCCAGGCCAACAGGGAGACGACATGCCCCTGGTCGGCGGGGTAGACGACGGCGTCGGGGGGATTGGGAATGTGACCAGCGCGGATGCGGATCAGATCACGGTAGGACTTGCCGTAGGCGTGCTCGACGCGAGACAGTTGATCGGTGCGCACCGTCTCTTCGCCCAGCAGTTTGCGCAGGGATGAGAGCATCGGGTCATCCAGGCGTGGCGGCCGCAGCGTGATTTCATCCAGGGAGACAGGCGGTGTTTCGTGCTCAATCGCCTCGTCGGGAACCTCGAGCCACTCCTGGAGCATAGGCCAGAAGGCAGTACGGCCTTCCAGTGAATAGTCCTGATCGAGCGTGCCCCAGCCCCACCAGCGCAGATTCTGGATGTCCATAGGTCATCGGTCTCCTTCGTTTGGTGTCATGTGGCGGAAAGGATCGTACACGCCCGACTTGAAGGCAGCGCATGCCTGCCAGCGTTGGCGGCGTGTCAGTGTCAGTCAGTGTCGGCCAGAAACAGCGGTTGAAACCGCCCCTGGAGGGCACGTAAGCGCCGGTCGTCCGCCTGCGCGGACGGTTTCCGCGATTGCCTACGCGGTCGTCCGGCACGAAGTGCCCCCACATAAGGGGCTCGCCTTCGGCAACGGTCACCACGTCAGCGCTACTCCAGTCCAGCTTGGAATCGTAGAAGCCGCCGGCAAAGCCCACCAGATTATTGGCTCGTAGCTTGTAGCCCCCGTGCGGCAGTCCTTCGGTAATGGTGTAGCCGTTGGTACAGACGTTGGAGCAGTAGTTGGCGTAAGAGTTGCCACCAAGGTGAGCACCACAAGTGCCACGGCAAATAACGTCAAGACATGCTTGTTCATCAGCCTCTCTCCTTTTGGTGAACTGCATGTCGTGTAACGTTCTCGCGCTTTGCAAAGTTCCTGCCGTCGTTCACTCTCTAAGTCGCTCCGCTGGTAAATTGCCTTTTGCTTGCCGCACCCCTTCGCTGGCAAAGAAGGCGAGAACTTAGGCGAAACCGCAAAGCGCGAGTTATGCGCAGCCGCCGTCTATCTGAGCCTGTAAGCCTGGCTTCTGTGGCGCACGGCTACAATGTCAACCGCCATCTCGTCATCAAACACCTGGTAGATCACGCGATAATCCCCAATGCGAATCCGCCAAAGGTTCTCATAGCCTCGTAGCTTGCAACAGCCAGGGGGGGGGGATTCCGGGCCAAAGTCTCTATCTTGGGAAATACCCGGCTCACGACATTGGCACTGAGGCGTTCCATTTCCTTTCGGGCTGATTGGGCAAACGTGATGGTATACTCAGGCACTCAGTTTCCCCTGCCGCTTCAGCGTTTCCCGAACCAACTCTAAAGACTCTCGCGGTTCGTCAGCCCGTTGGCGAGCGATGAGAGCATCATAGAAATCCTCCCAGAGATCATTGTATCGTTTCAAGTCAATCAAGACAGCAGTTTTCTCACCCGCTGCATTCGTAACAAATTGAATGACTCCACTGAAAAAAGGGGCTAATTTTAACGCAGAGACGCAAAGGCGCAGAGATTCTTGAATGATGCTTTAATATTTTTGAGAATCGATGCCTTTGACTGAACTAATCTTGATCTACCATTTAAATTTCTTTGCGTCTCTGCGCCTCTGCGTTGAAGCTTTTGGTT
>JAUWOI010000164.1 GCA_030612185.1 Anaerolineae bacterium | reverse complement strand
TCTTCTTTCTCTTCCTCTTTCCCGTGATACTCCCGGTCAGACATGATTCCCTCCTTTCATACACGGAGATTTCTCGGAAAAGGGCAGGAGCCCAACCGCGTTGGGCGTTTTCCGGCCCCAGACGGCCAATGCGATAGGCCTGCTACCCACAAAAACGCACCTGCCGGACTTTCCGAGAAAGCCCAACGAACGAGCTTTCTCGGAAGAGGGTAGGAGCCCAACCGCGTTGGGCGTTTTCCGGCCCCAGACGGCCAATGCGATTGGCCTGCTACCCATAAAAAGGCTCCTGCGGTATCAACTGGACGTATCTTATCACACCTGTCGGCACGGGGCAAATGCGTTTGGACTCATCCATCATATACTCGTTCCTCATTTTCTCATTTACTCCCTTCTCCTCTTGACATCCCTCCAATATGCGGTATCCTTCCCCCACTATGTTCTACGATGAAGCCAAAATCTATGTCAAGGCGGGCGGCGGTGGCGACGGCTGTGTCGCTTTCCGGCGCGAGAAGTACGTCCCCTATGGCGGGCCGGCTGGCGGCGACGGCGGCAGGGGGGGCAACGTCCTGCTCTGCGTGGACCGTCACCTCAACACGCTCTATCGCTTCAGCAGGAGGCGTCACTTCAAGGCCGAGCGCGGCGGTCACGGGCGGGGTAAGGATCAGCACGGTGCGTTTGGCGCACACTTGCGCGTCCCGGTGCCGTGCGGCACCGTCGTGTACGACGCCGATAGCGGTGAGTTGCTGGGCGACCTGACCGAACAGGGCCAGGAGTTGGCCGTGGCGCGAGGTGGGCGCGGGGGGAAAGGAAATGCCAGATTTGCTACTTCCACTAACCAGGCTCCCCGCATCGCCGAGCACGGCGAGCCCGGCGAGGAGCGCTGGCTGCGGCTGGAACTGAAGTTGCTGGCCGACGTGGGCCTGGTGGGAGTGCCCAACGCGGGCAAGTCCACGCTTCTGGCGGCGGTGACTGCTGCGCGCCCCAAAATCGCGCCTTATCCCTTCACCACCCTCCAACCCAACCTGGGTGTCGTCGTGCTCGATGACCAGACGGAATTTGTCCTGGCCGACATCCCCGGCCTGATCGAGGGGGCGTCGGAGGGGAAGGGGCTGGGACACGAGTTCCTGCGCCACATTGAGCGCACCCGTGTGTTGATTCACCTCATCGATGGCCTCTCTGCCGACCCGCTGGCGGATTTTGTCGCCATCAACGGGGAACTGGCGGCTTTCGGCCACGACCTGGCGCGGAAACCTCAACTGGTGACCCTCAACAAGATGGACATGCCGGAGGTGCGGGCGCGCTGGCCGGAGGTGCAGGCAGCGCTCGAAGCGTTGGGCTATCCGGCGGCTATGGCGGTCTCCGCGCTGGCGAGGGAGGGCACGCGGGAGTTGCTCTACCGCGCCGCGCAGATGCTGGCCGAACTGCCGGAGGAGGCCCCGGCGTGGGAGTTGCCCGTCTTTCGGCCCGGCGTGGACGAGGAGACGTTCACCGTTGAGCGGGAGGAGGATGGGTGGCGGGTGCGTGGCGTGCGGGTGGAGCGGATGGCGGCGATGACGGTGTGGAACCTGGACGAGGCGGTGCGCCGTTTCCAGCGAACGCTGGAGCGGATGGGGATCGCGAAGGCGCTGGAGGAGGCGGGCGTGCAGCCGGGGGATACCGTCCGGATTGGCGAGGCGGAACTGGTGTGGGAGGAGTAACGAATAGCGAATAGCGAATGGTGAATAGCGAATAGCGAATGGCGAATAGCGAACCGGCGGTCGTGGTACGTCTGGCCACGGTCGAGGATATGCCCCGCGTGGGTGAGGTCCTGGTCGAGGGCTTCAGCCACAAGTTCGGTGTTGTCTTTGGTCAGCGGATTGGCCGTGCTCCTGGCGTCATAGCGCAGATAGAGCGGCTGAGGCTTGAGCGGGGACTGTGTACGTTGTTCGTGGCCCAGATGGACGGGCGGGTGGTCGGCGCGCTCAACTTGTCGGGGCGGCGTGAGAGGCTGCGTGATCTCTGGGGGCAACTCCGGATCATGCTGCGGGGAGTCGGTCCCCTGTACACGTTGCGGGCCGCCCTCGGGTTGGCGCTGCTGCACGAAGACTCTATTGGGAGCGAGGGCGAGGACACGGCCTACGTCAGTGACGTTGCCGTGGCCGCCGATTTTCGCGGCCGGGGCATCGGCTGGAGACTTCTGGAGAGCGCCGAAGGATGGGCGCAGGCACATGGCAAGGAGAGTTTGTCCCTGCACGTGGTGGTTTCCAACCGCGCCCGACATCTTTACGAGCGTTTCGGCTTCCGGCTGGAGAAACGGATTGAGGAGTGGCTGGCTGAGCGTCTGTTTGGCATTCGCGCTTGGCTGTATATGGTGAAACCGCTGTCAGCAAGAGACGATGCGGAGTGAAACAAGTTCAGCCCCGTGCCTCCGTCTGGGCGTCCTGGGCGGCACGTTCGACCCACCGCACTACGGGCACCTGGCGCTGGCCGAGACCGCCCGCGTGCAGAGTCGGCTCGATTGCGTCCTCTTCGTCCCGGCCGGGCAGCCGCCCCACAAGCCCGACTGGCCGATCACGCCGGCTCACCACCGCGTGGCGATGGTGGAGGCGGCTATCGCCGACAACCCCGCCTTCGCCCTTTCCCGCGTGGACCTGGACCGTCCCGGCCCGCACTACACGGTCGAGATGCTGGCCCTGTTGCGGCGGAAGTACCCGGAAGCGGGATTGTTCTTCCTGATGGGGGGAGACAGTCTGGCCGAGTTCCCCACCTGGCGCGACCCGGCTGGTATTGTGCGACAGGCTCGGCTGGCGGTGATGCGACGTCCCGGCCGCGAACCGGACCTGGCGACGCTGGGGCGGGCCATACCGCATGTGCGCGAGCGGCTGGTCTGGCTCGACGTGCCGTGCCTGGACATCGCCGCCTCCGACCTGCGGCGGCGCGTGCGCGAAGGGTTGCCGCTGCGCTATCTGGTTCCGCCACCGGTCGAAGCCTATATCCGCGAGTTTCGGCTCTACGAAGCGCGCGTTGCCGGGACAAGGTAGGTATGCTATAATTTCATAGGCCTGTACCGGCCTGATCCCGGCCTGTGGATCAATTGGCGGGAAAGAAGAAGATAGCAATGATGCCATTTGAGAAGTGCCCGGTTTGCGGTGGCGAGTTGGTGGAGAAAGAGGTCGAAAAACTCTTGCGTGGGGGGATTCACACGGCTGTCTTGAAGGTGCGCGCTGAGGTTTGCCTTCATTGTGGGGAGCGCCTGTATTCGCAGGAGACTGTCAGGCGGTTTGAAGAGATCAGGGCCAAACTGGAGCGCCAGCAGACGGCAGCCTTTCAGCCGCTAGGACTATCGTTTCAAGTAGTGTGACGCGTGCTTCTGCGTTTCCTGCGGTCGCTCTGCCCAGGGCTGGCGCATTACAGTCCGCCAGATACAACGGGGTTGTCTGATGGTAGTACGGTTCATCCTGACAGGATATGTAGAACAGTCAATGGCCCATTCCGTCTATGACAAGTTGGAAGATGGCACATTTGCCGGACGGATCCCACCTTGCAAGGGGGTGGTTGCATTTGGGACTGCGTTGCGCGAGTGTGAGGATGAGTTATGTTCGACGCTGGAAGACTGGATTCTGGTCGGCCTTAAACTGGGGCACCCATTGCCGGTCATTGCAGATATCAGTCTGAACAAGGAGCCTGTTTATGAGCCGGTGGGCGCCGTGTAAGCGTCGTATCTTTATCCGTCGGCTGCGGGAAATCGGTTTTGACGGCCCCTTCTCTGGCACACGCCACCAGGCCCGATGATTGAAATCATCGTCTGATACAGCAAGTGCGTTAAAACGCACTGAAAGCGCCTTCTTAACCCGTTTTAACGGGTTTCGCAATATCAGTGGGGCGTTTCAACGCCCCATTTTGGGACTGCTCAGGCCAGACTGCTCAGGCCAGACCTGACAGGTTTCCGAAAGAATTTTCATGCCCAAGAATCTGTCCATTCACAAGTGTACTTGTCTCGCAAAATGCCTGCAAAAACCTGTCAGGTCTTGGAGATGGCTGTTGCTCGTCGCCTGCCTGCTGACCGCCTGCGCCACCGGAGACGGGACGGAGATTGCCAGCACTCTCAGTCCAATAGCGACCCCCCTGGCCCCTGTGCCAACTCCTCTGCCCGACAACGCAACGACTGCTGCCTGCATCCGCGCCCGGGGGTACTTGCTCGTCGGCGTGCGCTACGATCTCCAGCCCTTCGGCTACATCACCAATGAGGGCCAGGTGGCCGGTTTCGACGTGGACCTGGGGCGGGAGTTGGCCCGCCGCTGGCTGGGGGATACCCAGGCGGTCCAGTTCCGCCAGGTGCGCTCCGACACCGCCATCGAGCGCCTGCAGGCCGGCGATGTGGACGTTGTTATCGCGGCGCTCACCCACACGCAGGACTGGGAGGCCGGGGCCGATTTCAGCCTGCCGTATTTTGTAGATGGCCAGGCACTGCTGGTGCGCGGTGCCGACGCCGCTGCCATCGGCGGCCCGATGAGCCTGGAGGGGCGACCTGTCGGAGTCGTGGCGTGGGAGGAAGCCGGAGACGCGCTGGAAGCGGCGGTACCGTTCACCCTCACACTCCAGCCCTACGACCGCTTTGACGCAACGGTGGCGGCACTGAGCCGTGGTGAGATAGACGCCGTGGCTGATCTACGCCGCCGGCTCTTCTGGGGGCAGCGAATTCTCCCTGAGACGGCCATCGTCGGGCAGTACACGGCGGTCCCGGTGGCGATTGCCTTTCCGCAGGACGATCCCTTCTTCGCCGACCTGGTCAACCTGACCTTCCAGGAGATAGTCAGCGACGGCACATACGCGGAACTGTACACCCGTTGGTTCGCGCCAGAGTTGCCGCCCCCCGCCGAGCGCTGGCCCGGCGAGGAGGTGCTCTCTCTGGCGGATGGCCCCATCGTGGCGAGTGTTCCCGACACCATCGCTGCCATCCAGTCGCGGGGCCGGCTGGCGGTGGCGCTCATGCCCGACCGTTTCCCCTTCGCCTACGTGGACGCGGCCGGTTCGCTGGCTGGCTACGAGGTCAGCATGATGCGGCTGATGGCCGAGCGCTGGTTGGGTGATCCAACGGCGGTGGACTTCATCCCTGTGCCAGCCGAGATGGGGGGGGAGATGCTGAGCACGGGCCAGGCCGATCTGTTGGTGGGTGCGCTGCCCCATACCCGCGCCGCTGAGTTGGAACTGGACTTTAGCCTGACGACCTACGTGGCGGGTGAGGGATTGCTGGTCTGGGCCGGGACGCCGGTTAGCGACGTGGTGCACCTGAACAGGCGACAGGTGGCGGTGGTCGAAGGGAGCGGGAGCCGGGAGGTGTTGCTGGCGGCCGCGCAGGACGCGTCCGTTTCGCTGACGGTGATCCCACAGCCGACACTGGAGGCAGCCATCGCCTTGTTGGAGCAGGAGCGGGTTGTGGCGGTAGCCGGTGAGCGGGCTGATCTGTTGGGGCCGGCCTACGCTACGCCAGGCCTGGGCGTGCTCCCGTTACGGCTGACCCAAGTGCCGCTGGCGCTGGGGCTGCCGCCGGGTGATTCCGCCTTCCGCGACCTGGTCAATCTGACGCTGCAGGCGATGAAGGCGGAGGGGCAGTTCGATGCCCTCTACTCTACCTGGTTCGACGATGCACCCCCGGCGCTGGAGGTCTGGACTGGCGCGCCATACCGGGCTCTGCGGCTGGAGATAGCCGTGCCGGAAGAGGTCGGGGACTAGCGAGGCCGGGAGCGTGGGGACAGGCTACGCACCAGCGTCGCCACGTTCCGTCTGGGAGGCGACGACGATGCCTGCCAGGATCAACGCTCCACCGGCCACAGCCCAAAGTGATGGTTGCTCCCCCAGCAGCCACCAGGCCAGCAGTGTGGAGCCGATCGGTTCTGCCAGCGTGGCGATGGTGACGTAGGTTGCCGAGAGGTAACGCAGCGCCCAGTTGAGCGACGAATGGCCCAGAATCTGTGGGCCCAGCGCCATCAGCAGTAGCCACAGCCAGGTCTGCGGGCGTTGAGGGATCGCGGGCAGGCCGGAGACCAGCATAACGGCCATCAGTACCAGTGCGGCCGTGCCGTAGACGGGGAACACGTAGGCCAGGAGCGAGAGCCGCACCCGCAGCCGTCGCCCGATGAGGAAGTAGCCTGCGGCTGCGATTGCGCCCACCAGGGCCAGTATGTCGCCCCACAGTTGATGGGTGCCCGCCCCCAGGTCACCCAGGCCGACGAGCACGCTTCCGGCTATGGCGGTGGCGAGTGCTACGATCATACCTCGCGACAGCGGTTCGCGCAGCAGCAGGTGGGAGGCCAGGCCAACGAAGAGCGGACTGGTCGAGACCAGCACGACGGATGCCGCCACCGAGGTATAAGCCAGCGACGTGATCCAGGCGGCGAAGTGAAGTGCCAGCAACAGGCCAGAGACCAGGGCACTGATCCACTCACGGCGCGTCAACGTGCGCAATTCTGAGCGGCGGGTGGCAAGCACGATCGGGGCCAGCACGATGATCGCCAGCGTCAGCCGCCAGGCGGCGACGACCAGGGAGTGGGCCTCAACCTGGGCCAGGCGGATGAGGATGGCGGCCGTGGAGACAGTCAGCACCCCCAATCCTACGCCCAGGTATGGGCGCGAGTCCGCTTTCTGAGCCATCCGCTTACTCCTCGCCCGCCGCTTCCTCAGGCAGCGCCATCTCCAGTCCGGTCAGCGATTCCGCCAGCGCCGCCTCCACCTCGGCCAGCCCCTCGGCCACGTGTTGCCCGACAAGGTGCAGCGTACGCGCCAACATCGGCGAGTCACAGTCGGCCTGGCAGTCCTCGACCATCAACGCCAGGTCGTCCAGGACGCGCGCCAGGTTGCCCAGTCGCTCGGCGTTCAGTCGCTTGGCCATATCCGCTCCTCCTGAATCGTTCTACCTCTGCCATTGGGATATACCGTCTGACTACAACCTCAACAGCCCTAAGTGGCTACTCACCCGCTCCTGCTGGATTGTCAAATCCAGCGGTTCAGCGGATAGAACCAAGCGGATTCGGCCACTTTCGGCCTGCAAAGTGCCGCTTCTCGCTGCCAAGAGGCTTGGATTTGGCAATCCAAGCCGAGCAGGGTGAGTAGTATAGCCCTAATACTCAGATGGCAGCAGGATAGTGGTGGCGCTCCTGTCTGCCTCTGTGATGATCCACACCTTGACCCCAGTGCTCAGAGTGTACGCTGACAAAATCCTCAGATCGCGCCCAGCACTGAACCGGTTCTCTGCCTGATCGTGTTCGTCCAATTCTGACCAGTCACCAGTGACGTGCCGCCTGATGAGGTCGAGGGGATCTTCGCCCGCTTCCCTCATTGCGGTGTTTGCGCCTGGTGTTGCTACTATCCTGCCGAGATCGAATAGGGCGACAATGTTCTTGCCCACCACTATATCCCCAGTGTTTGACGCCGACGACCATCTCCGTCAATCATCTCTGCCCCCAAGCCACGCAGCGGGTCAGTCGTGCTTTGTGCCATCGGGCAGAGTTGCGCCTTTGAGCGACCTGGCCTCGCTCAGGTCAGCCTTGCTCAGGTCGGCACCGCTCAGGTCGGCCCCCATCAGGCTGGCCTGGAACAGGTTGGCCTCGCTGAGGTCGGCATCGTTCAGCCTGGCCCCGCCCAGTTTGGCCTCGAACAACTTGGCCCTGCTCAGGTTAGCGCCACTCAGATTGGCCAGACTCAGGTTGGCCCCGCTCAGGTCAGCCCCCGTCAGGTTGGCCTCGCTCAGGTCGGCCCCCATCAGGTTGGCCAGTACCAGGTCGCTTTCCTCCAGGTTGGCCCCGCTGAGCTTGGCCCCGCTCAGGTTGGCCGCGTGCAGGTTGGCCGCGCGCAGGTTAGCCCCGCTCAGGTCGGCAAGGCGCAGGTCAATCCCGCTCAGGTTGGTCGTGAACAGGTTGCCCCCACTCAAGTCCAAGCCAGGCATAACGAGATCGCTCAGATCGAGCCCGCTCAAATGGGGGTGATCGCCTGCACTGATCAAGGCTAGCATCAGTTCTTTTCGTGTTATCTCTGCCATTTTGTATTACCTCCTGTGCTTTAGTTTGGTTTGCGGGTTACTACTTTGACAATGTCACATTAGGCGCAGCACTACAGCGAGTTTAGAAAGAAACGAATCGGGACACACTGTTTCGACCGAGTTCATGGCAAAATCGGCCTCTATCACCGCGAGCGACGGAAAAATTCGCTCCTTTCCCAATTCGTTGTAGTGTTGCCGGAAATGTGACATTGTCAAGCTACTCAGGCCAGACCTGACAGGTTTCCTTGTCTCGGAAAACGGTAGCAAAAACCTGTCAGGTCTTGATGTCCGCGATGCGCTCACTGGCGCTCAGTATCTCCTCTGCCGTCCAACTGCCAACCGCCGGTCTCACTCGGGTAGCGCAGCGGCCCACGCAGTACCTCAGTGCCGGTTTCCTCGGCTATGTTGGCCACTTCTTCGGCGTTGGCGGGGTGTAGGAACTCCATCATGACTCCACTGAAAAAAGGGGCTAATTTTAACGCAGAGACGCAAAGGCGCAGAGATTCTTGAATGATGCTTTAATATTTTTGAGAATCGAGGCCTTTGACTGAACAAATCTTGATCTACCATTTAAATTTCTTTGCGTCT
>JAUWOI010000042.1 GCA_030612185.1 Anaerolineae bacterium | reverse complement strand
CCGTCTGCTCGCTCCGGAAAAGCGTAACTATTGACCGTCGTCCCCCCCACCCTCTCGCTGATCACACTGTAGTTCTCACTGGCGGCAAGGTAGAAATCGCGGGCCGGGCCGGCCACGAAGGTCAGAACACAGGTGTCCGCTGTACACTCACGACCGACCTCAACCCCCGAAGCAACGATCGTCAACGCGGCGGGTGCGGTCACGCGCACCAGGTAAAGACTAGCGTCAAAGTAGGTCACATCCGCATTTTGAGGCGGCACTTCCACGTTCCACCGTTCATCGTCATACACCGGAATGACCGGGTAAAACTCATCCAGCACCAACACACCATCGAAGTAACCGAACAAACCGTAGTTGCCGCCCATCTCACGAGGCACCTCTACCTCAAAGTCCATCTGGATGACGACTCGTTCGCCAGGTAACAGAGCCACAGGTAGCGGTACACGCACGGCGCTATTCAACAATTCGTAGACCGGTTCTACATCCTGGCCATCTACCTTGACCGCCGACACGGTCGCTGCACCACCGGCCGTATTGGCGAATAGGCGGAAGTAGACCTCGTCGAGTGGCTCATCCTCCTGGTTGGTATAACGCACCTCTTCGCGGCCTTGTAGAAGCGAGAAATCATCAGGAATCTGCAGGTCAATGTGATACACCGTCGCGCCCGATAATCGATCAAGCACTACCTGTTCCGCGCCAATCAACCCTTCACGGAAGATGGCGCGGTCATCCCAGGCGACGTCAAACAGATGGGGCGCAATGTTCGTGGCAGTAAGACTCGGGACAGAAACTGCCGTGGGGCCTTCAGGCAGTGTTGGCGCGGCGGTGGGTTCGGGAATGTTGGTAGGGAAAGGTGTCGCCGTGGGCGTTGGCGTGGTACAAGCAGCGAGCACTGCCAGAATCAGCAGCGTGGCGAGGATGGTTCTCTGTGTCGTCTTCGCTTTCGGGGTCAAAGAGGATTGGTTGATCATGCTGTTCTCCTTCTAGTGTGTAACCTTCGCAAGGTTTACACGGATCATAAAAAAGTCTCACCTCAGAAATTGCGCCGGGCCGCCTAACTAGGCGGACTGCCCTCCTATCAGGGCGGACAGTAGACAATTTCGCTCATTCCCAGGTCTCCCATCAGAGATTGGACTAGCGCATCCATCTCTGGAGGATAGACAGCGATAACAGCGCCGTGGTTCGAGAGCCTGCTGAAGGTATCGTACGCGATGCGAAAACCGGGGCCTTTTGTTTGTAGGGGGTCATCGGAGATGAACTCACGGGAGGCGTCGTCGTAGCCCCGGATGACGCGATAGTGGCCGATGTCGCTACCTGTTTCCAACTGTTGATTGGCGATGACCGGGATACCATTGGCCAGCAGTTGGCGGGTCGGATCGCGGGATGGTGGGAACTCGTACGCCCGTGCCATCAGTTGGTTCTGAGGCATATAGTCCACGATGTCACACGGCGATGGACCCGGCGGAACCTGCTCGTTGACCTTGTGCTGGGTGATCCAGTGGTCGTAGTAGCCGAGCAGGATGGCGATGCTGGCAGGGCCACAGTTGTTAAGGGTCTGTGCCTGGTAGTTCATGGGTTCCAGAAAGACAGCCTCTGGCAGGGGGGTAGGGGTGACCGTCGGCGTAGGAGTCGGCGTGGGAGTCGGCGTGGCCGTTGGCGTCGGTGTGTGGGTCGGGGTGGAGGTGGAGGTGGGGGCGGTTGTCGGTTCCGACGTCGCGGTGGCGGCAGGGGAGGGTGATACCGTAGGAGTCGGTGTGGCGCAAGCGGTGACCGCTGCCAGGATCAGCAGCGTGGCGAGGATAGTCCTGAGTGGCCCTTCTGAGGTCAAAGAGACCCTTTCATAACTCTGTGAACTCGGCGAAGGCCGCGCAAACCTTCGCCAGGTTCAGATGCAGACCTAATCGGTTTGCAGTTCGAACGCGCCTATGTCGCAGGGAGTATCGGGGGAGGTCTGCGCAATCGGCCGTGGCGCTCCCCGCTGATCGGTGGAGAGGGCGCAACTGATCACGGAAATCACATCAATCGCCGGGCTGCCAGGGAGCAGGGCGTGGGTCCAGGGCGCATGCCCTGAGCCTGTCGAAGGGCCGCCGTTGTCCGCCAGGGGGACTAGCATTGGATCGTCGGAGTAGGCCGGACCACAATTGCCGCCCCCAACCAGATTGTTGCTGTTCGTGCCGACGGAGCCCATTCCTCGATAGTCGCCTGGGCCACCGACGACGCAGTTTCCACCTTTACCGGCGTTGCCGGCGATGATCGTGTTCATATAGTCCAGATGGCCCCGAACGTAGACGCCTCCGCCCTCGCCAGTGGTGCGATTATCACTGACGGTGCAGTTGACGAGGCGCAGGACACCATGGATATAGATCCCGCCAGCGCCAGCGACTGATCTGTTGCCACTGATGGTGCTATTGGTGAATACTGCTGTGCAATTGCAGGCGACGTGGACACCACCGCCACGGCCCACATCTCTAAAAGGATCAGCGTCCTCGGATTTGTTGTCGCTAATGGTGCTGTTGATGAGCGTCAGAGTACCTCTCTCGCACTTGATACCACCACCGTTGCCACAGGTGTAACCGATGGGTCCGACTCCATCGGCGGTGTTGTATCTGACGGTGCTGTTGATGAGCGTCAGCGCACCACTGCTGCAGATGCCGGCCCCACTGTTAGAACCGTTGTCACGGACGACACAGTTATTGAGTGTCAGCGTGCCGAGGTTCATGATGCCGCCGCCACACTCTTCCTGTCTACTTGGCCTGCCGTGCCGAATCGTCATTTGCTCAAGGATTAGAGTAGCGTCTTCCTCAATGAGAAAGACACGTTCAGGGGCCTCGTCTGGCGTCTCGTGGGCCTGCACGATGGTGTCGGCGGCTCCCAAGCCTCGGATGGCGACGCTCTTGCTCACGACGATACCTGCTTCGGTGTGGATGGGGTCGGTAACCTCAATGATGGCGCCGGCCTCAGTACTGGCGTCGTCAATGGCGGCCTGGATGGTGGTAAAGTCGCAGCCGGAGGCGCACACGGTGTCGGTGGGAGGCAGGGCGGTTGCCGTCGGCGGTATGGGAGTAGGGGGCGGCGTTGGCGTCTCCGTCGGTAGTATGAGCGTAGCAATCGGTGTTGACGTCGGCGGCAGGGGAGTCGCTGTAGGTGGTATAGGAGTAGTAGTCGGCACAGGCGTAGCCGTCGGCTCGGCTTCCCCACAACCGGAGGCCAGGACTAGAACAATCATTACCGTAACAACTACAGTGTAACGGATAGATGACATATTCCTGCTCCTTTCGCCGCCACTCGGCTACCCTCGTGCGGACTGACCATCACAGGTCTTCCGGCAGTTGGAGGGCGAACTGGCACACCTCATCACCCTTGAGAACAGATTTGACGATTTCAACGGTTACAGACCTGCCAATTGCACCCTCCCACTGCTGGCGGTACCATCCCGCCCCGCAGTAGCAGAAGGTTATTGGCATTCCCTGGCCCATGTGATTTCGGACGAGTGGGCAGAAACAATAGGCCCTTCGCCTTTCCAGATCGTCTTTGGCATTTTCATACCCTTTCGGATCGCGGGGGCTTTTGGCGGAATAGATGACGTGGCCATCCCGGAGGGGACGTTCTCCGCCCCACCCCGGGTCTGATTCCATGAAATCCAGAACGGCATCCACGGCCTGCATGGCGTCCTGGGTACTGGTTTTCGCCTCTTCGTAAACCGTCTTGAGTTTTGTGATCTGGCCCGGTGGACAGACGTGGGCGCAACTGGAGAGAATGTCGTACTTCTGAGGCTCGTCTGCCAGGCCGTTCAACCGCCCCACCATTCCCTTAACCCACCGGAAACGGTCGTCCGCGCTCGATTCGATGCCCAGCCGATCACTTCCCTGCATAACGACCTGTTTCACCTCTTGCCCGAGAACGCGATCCAGGTTTTTTGCCAGCCGGTCATTCCACCGGTGAATGACAAACTGGATTTCAACCCCTGTGTCCAGCCTGCCCTGAGCAGCGTCGAAGGGCCTGCCCTGAGCAGCGTCGAAGGGCCTGCCCTGAGCAGCGTCGAAGGGATAGACCTCCCGGCAGAATTCGTCCGAGATGATCCCGTGCTCCTCGGCGTAGCCGTACAGTTTGCCATACGTCTCGCCAAGTTTTTCTGGCGAGTCTCGATGAACGATGGATAGGACATCCATTGCGGGCAAGACCCTGCTCTTGAGAGTGTCCGTCTCGACCTTCTGGGTCACGGGAAACCCTATTTCGACATCATAGCCCTCTTTGACGCTGGTGACGAATTGGAAGATGCAGAAGGGCGCACCCGCGATTGTTTCTCCTGGAACCTCCTGGGTCAATTCGTCCAGTATATCTTTGATTTCGGCGCGTTGCTCGACTGTGCGTCGAACCGTAGCGACGAGGCTTTCTTCGATCGTTTTGTATACTATGTCCATTATTACACCTCAGCAACACTCAATAGTCCAACTCGCGACTGAGCACGGTCAGTGCTAACAGCGTCGTCTGGCCCACCTGCTCCAGTTTGTCCGGGCCCATCGCCTCGAACGTATCTTCCACCGTGTGCGCCGTCCGGTCTGAGCCGTCCCAACTCACGTAGGTTGCACTAACCGATAACTACTCCCCTGCTCCAGCGCGATTCCCTCGCCGGTGCCCGACCACACGCCGCTCAGTTCGATCACTGTTTCCACGTTCAGCGACCGCAAGTAGGTCCTGGTGTTCATCACGTTACTCACGCTCAGACCCTCATACCGTGCGCCATCAGGCCAGGCGACGAAGATGACCGTCCACTTGGGTGGATAAGAATGAATTGCTGGATGGTGTTCACTTTCGCATCCTCGCCTATGTTCTCTGGCCTTGCTTCCATCGCCGCGCCGGTGCCAGGGGTATAGCCGACGACAGTAGGACGCGTGGCATATCCCAATCCGAAGGTCCTACTATATTATACACTTAGCGGCGGTACTTGGTTCAACTTGCCGGACGCGGATAAGGATCTCGTCCTAATTCGTTTGATTGCACCAACGCCTACCCGTCGTTTTCATCGTTGCGGCGGTAGGGGGGGCAGACCAATAGTCATATTATCGACTACTACCATATAGTGGGAAAATCGCCAGACTGCGAGAGGGGATAAATAGATAAACGCTTACTCGGCTCAACAGGAATTTCTTAACCTTCCACTCTGCTGGCACTGCCCGCGCCAACAATCATTGATGGCCACCAGCAACCGTTCCGGCGGGTCCCCCTTGCTGACAAAGGCATCGGCTCCGGCGGTCAGGGCTGCTCGACGCGCCTCCGGCCGGCCGCTGAGCGTGATCACGTACAGATTAGGATAAATCCTGCGTAAGGCGGACAGTGAACCAACCGCCGCCAGGCCCGGTAACTCCCATCCAAGCAGCACCAGGTCAGGGCATGTCGTCTCCATCTGGGCCAACAACCCCTCGGCATTGACGGCCTCGCCCGCCACCTCAAATCCTGGCCGCCGCTCCAGCAACACGCGCAGCGCGAATCGTACCTTCGATTGGTCATCGGCGAGCAAGATGCGCATCATCACCACCTCACTATATGAGCCTTCAGTACCTCCGTCCAGGCCCAATACTGTTTTCATCATACTGTTCTCATTATAGAGTAAAAACCCCCCAGATACATCGGGCATCTGGAGGATTTTGCGATTAGACATGTGTCCAATCTTTTTCTTGGTCAGGTGACCAATAGAGTTGTTAGTTGTCGGATTGCCGCAGATTGAGTCGAAGCGCCAGGGTTGTTAATTACCAGCAGGCAAGACGCGCGTGTACTAGCAGGATGAAGACTTACTGCGTACCGCGCATGCGCGGGTCGAGCGCGTCGCGCAGGCCGTTACCCACGAATGTAAACGCCAGCCATCAACACGCCCCAACTGGTGATGAAGAACGATTGGGGATCTATGGGATGTTCATTGCACGACTCGCGCTGCCATCTGTGGACCGGTGCTTGCCCTATCGACAAGGCATCACAGCCCTCCACCGTATCTTCTCAATATCTTGGGGGAACGCGACCATCTTGGTCGCTAGATGCCAGCAAGATGCTGGCTTTCCTCCACCTCACCCCCATTTATTGAAAAGATACGGCAGAAAGTTAGTTCTTCTGGTCCGAGGCCTTACTCTTCCACCTTCTCGACAAGGATGGTACAACACGTGACTAGGGCCGCAATCGCGCCAATCGCTGCCAACTGAGGCGCGAGCACAGCGACGACCACACCCACTGTGAGCGGAATGTCAATCAGAGTTTTGCCTTCCTCGTTATTGATGGTGATGTGGCGAACGTTGCCCTCACGTACCAACTCTTTGCACTTGGCGAGGAGACCCTCGCCGCTAACTCGAAACTCCTCTGTCCGAACTTTGTCCTCGCTCATGTTTTTTTCTCCTTTCCGCCTACAGTGTAACACATACGGCTCACCGGCGCATCGGCCCACCGGACAATCTTGGGACTGGACAAATGTCCAATCTTTTACTTGGTCATGTGTCCAATCAACATCCCTCCTCACTAGAAGAAACGCAAGATCGAATTGGCGACCTGGCGCTGTTTGAGCCGCCCATACCACAGGCACAGCGGGTATAGGATCAGCAGTCCCAGCAGCCAATATGGGTACATCTTGGGGATACTGGTCCCGTTGGGTGTCAGCCACAGGCCAAGTCCGGCGTATAGGAAGAGGTGGGCAAGGTAGAAGAACAGCGGCACCCGCCCAAACACGACCAGCGGTCGGAAGAACCGCTGTAGTTTTTCACCAGCCCGGGCGAACAACCCCATGACAATCAGGGTTACGCCCATTGTCAACAGGTTGAAGGTGATGCTGGGCGGGTATTTGACCAGGTTGAGGAAATCAATCCAGGTGTCTCCTACCCGCGGACGGATATTGCCAAAGCCATCAAAGTAGCGGAGTACGAGAAAGGCCAGGAGAAACGACGCTCCAAACCCAAGCGCCCGCTTGAAAGCCTTCCGTGGGTCATCCACCAGCCAATGCCCAAAGAGCATGCCGAAAGTGGCCAGTTCCAACCAGGGAAGGACCGGGTAGTTCACCCACAGTTCCAGGTTCCCACCGGGAATCAGCAGCAGGCGGTTGAGCGGTTGGAACACCTGATTCCACAGACTAGGGGCAGGGGTCAGCAGTTCGGCACCCAAAACCAGCACGACGGTCAGTGCCAGCAGAACCTTTGGCTTGAGCCACAACACCAGGCTGCCCAGCATCATCGTGCCGCCCAGGGCAAACAACACCCCGATGTAGATCTCCAACCCCCAGCCCCCTGGAGAGAGTTCCCAGGCGCGGTTGACGACCAGCAACTGTAAAACGATCAGCAGTGTGCCGCGAATCAAAAAATGCCCAATGATGGCCCACTCGCTCCAGCCTTGCTTCCGGCGGGAATGGGCAAAGAGCAACATGCCGGCGCCCATCAGGAAGAAAAAGCCCGGTGCAGACAGGTGGGTCACCAGGCGCGTGAGGAAAGTGAGCGCGTCGTGATAGACTGGAAACGATCCCCCCCAATACTCGCCTGGAGGGTGCTGCTGGGCGATGAAGTGGTTGGCATGGTCAAGCGCCATCAAGACGATGATCAGACCGCGCAGCGCGTCGAGCGGGAGGAGGCGCGAGGCCCTGTAACCCGGTTTCTCGATTAGACAGCACATGACCTAGATGACCACGACGAGACTGATTAGAGCAAGCATGAGGAGAACTGCAAACACTCCTACCATAGGCCATTCACGCTTCTGGGCGAAGTATCCAGAACTGTTTATCGCCGCGTACAGCAGCATGCCCAAAGAATAGTACTATTCCCAGCGGAAAAAGCGGGCAGCCAGGGCAGTACACACCAACAGAACACCTGCGAGGACAGCAGTCTCAAGCAAGTGCTCTCCCCAGGCATCCCCGAACCAAAGCCCGCGCAGCAGCCTGACCACATAGGTGAGTGGCAAAAAGTCGGCTATGCGTTGGATCGTCTCCGGCATCACCTCAAGAGGTATGCTCGCCCCAGAGAGGAACATCATCGGGTAAAAGATCACCATTCCAATCACCTGGGCAGTACGCGCCCCTGGGGCCAGACCGGCGATCAAGTAACCGATGGAGAACATGGCCAGTCCGCAGAAAGCCACGGCCAGAATCACCGCCATCACTTGCCCCTCGAATTGCACGCGGTAAAGCAGCCAACCGATAATCACCAAACCCATCATGCCAAGTAGAGTAGTGACCAAATTGGCTACTATATCAGCCAGAATGTAGGTCAAGGGTCGCATGGGTGTGGCCTGGAAACGGCGCAAGACCCCGGACTCGCGGTAACCGCTGATGGTGATCGGAACGCCCAGGAGGCCCACCGTGCCCAAAATCATGGCCGTGTAGGCCGGCATAGCGACATCCATCGAACCATAGCCACCAAACATTGGCGAAGGATCGTTGCCGTACATGGCTCCGAAAAGGACGACCAGCAAAGGCGGGAAAGCCAGAGTGAAAAAGGTGGCGATTGGCTCCCGCAAGTACAGTTTGAGATTTACCAAAGTGAGTTTTCTAAAGCCTCTCATATCGTTACTCCCGCATCTCTTGGCCGGTAAGGCTCAAAAAGACATCTTCCAGATTCGATTGTTCCGTTCGCAGGTCGAGGAAATCTACACCGGCATCCTCCAAGGCATAGACCACTGAACTGGCGAATCGCTCGCCGTGCCCGTAAACAACCACGCGCTCACCGAACTGCTCAACGCGCTGGACCTGAGGCAGGTCTGTCAGCGGTGGGGCTGCTTGGTTTTCCGGCAGAGTAAAGACCAACCGATTCTCAGCCCCCAGAGATCGGATCATCGCTTCGGGCGTATCCAGGGCCACGATCTGTCCCTGGTCTATGATCAGCACCCGATCGCATAGTCGCTCGGCCTCCTCCATAAAGTGCGTGGTGAGAAACACCGTGCAGCCTTGCTCCCGGATCTGCCGCACCAAGTCCCACATTGACCGGCGGGCTTGGGGGTCGAGGCCGGTGGTAAGTTCATCGAAGAAGACGATTCTTGGTCTGTTGATCAGGGCCAGCGCGATGAACAGACGCTGTTTCTGACCACCGGAGAGCTTGCCGAAGGCCGAAGAGCGCTTCTCGGTCAACCCCAGGATGTCGAGCAACTCCTCGGCATCGGCCCGACGCTCGTAGAAGGAAGCAAACAACTCTAACGCCTCCACCACGCGCAGTCGCGGCGGCAGGGCGGATTCCTGGAGTTGGACGCCGATATGATTGGCGATGGCGCGTCTCTTCTCAGAGGGATCCATCCCCAGCAGTTTCACGCTCCCATCGTCCGGCCGGCGCAGACCCTCAATGCACTCGATAGTGGTCGTCTTCCCTGCTCCGTTTGGACCTACCATGCCAAAGATCTCTCCTTCGTTGACCTCGAAAGAGACATCGTCAACAGCAATGACGCTCCCATAGGTCTTACGAAGGTTCCCTACTTCAATCACAGTTGGCATGTTCACCTCCGCCCCCCTTGTCTAATATCCTTCCATGATTATGGGTAATTGATCCGCAGTCCATTATCCCTACCTCCATACTTAAGAGGAAACTAGAACTATTCATTCAATGTCAATGTAAGAATACCGCCATTCGCCCACGCAAATCTATATCCAAGATAGGGGAAACCCCATCCTTTATGTCTGCCAACATCAGTGGTCAATAGATCAGCCTTTAGTTGAGCGCCACATTGACCGGACATCTCTTGTGTCCATGCAGATCCATATCCAGAATACGGGAAACTCCACTTTTTCTCCCTGGCAACTTTATTTGCCGCTAGGGTGACTTCATTTCCTCCAATATTTCCCTGCCCTGCTTTTGCCCACGCGAATCCATATCCACGATATAGGAACCTCTGTCTTTTCTCCATGCCAACTTCAGTGGTTGTCAAATCAACCAGAACATCGTCGAAGTCGCCCTGCATTCTCTTGGCCCACGCAAATCCATATCCAAAGTACGGGAAACTCCGTTTTTTCTCCATGCCAACATCAGTGGTTGATAGGTCAATTCTTAGTTGACCACCATTTTCCCTTACCAGGTCAACTAATGCTTCATAGGAAATAGGTTTACCTGCGGTCTCGGGAATAGGCGGCAGTTCTTCGACTAAGGGAGTCTTACAGTTGGGACACTTGCCGGTCCACCCAACAAATTCACATTTGCATTTAGGGCAAAACATTTTCTCCTCCTTTGTGTACTACTCGAGTTTAGACAGAGTGTGAGACACTCGGCAAGAGCCGAGATGAGTTAACGTCTTTAGCAATTAAGTTTCGCGCCGATTTCAGGCTGCTTCAATCTGTAGAAAAAGACCCCCCAGTCCCCGGAGGACTCACCTTCTCCACGATGAGAAGGAAGTCCACATAGGTGGCAGGCACGGGAGTAACGTTCGAGATTATTGCCACGACTTCGCCCTCCAGGCTATTCAGGAACTGTTCCAGATTGCCCTGGTCCCTTGTCATCCTGATATTGAATCGGTGAACTCTGTATTTCATCTTCTCGCCTCCTATACTGCTGCCCCAACTTCAACAACGTTGTCTCTTGGCTAAACCTTCTCAAGTATGTACAAGTCGGCTGAGGTACGTACCTTTCCTTTTATTGTGTGCTCCTTTCATAGTTTCATTCGATACACTCCAGTATAACACACACGGCCCACTAGCGCATCGGCCCACGGGACAATTCTGGGATTGGACAACTGGACAATCTTCTACTCGGTCAAGTGTCCAATCTTCTGCTTGGTCGCGCGAGTGATCATTCTTCCGTAAGCGAAGTGTCCTCCACTCGTTGGACTGACAGTAAGGGCAGACCCAAATCACGGATCTTGGCCAGCAGACCATGCAAGGCGGCTTGATCGGCCACCGGGCCAGCCAGCAGGGTCTCGTCGTCCGCCTGTGGCGTGATGGCGAAGCCGTCAAACCAGTCCGACCACTTCTCGTCGAGGATTCCTTTTACTCGGATGTGATACAGGCTTGGTTTGCTAAACGCTCGTCCATTGGTCATAAGTCGTACCTCTTTGTGTCTCCAAGCCATGGTCGGGTTGTGATGGCCCTAGCCAAGCCTTTGTTGTTCCGCTCTGTCTATCGCGTAGGACTATGTTCAGTATACCGTCAGATTGGGTGTTTGTCATCCCCCAAATTGGGTATTTGGTTGGGTATTTGGGGGCGGATACAGAAGACCAGGAAGGTGCCGGCAAGCACAAGTATACACGGATAATTCGTGCCTGGGGCAAAAAGCAATCCCCACCAGGCAGGTGGGGATTGGGACATAAGGCACAAAGAGGTTCGCGTTACAGGAGTCCCAACTCCTGAGCGCGTGCGACCGCCTCTCTGCGACTGTGCACATCAAGTTTGCCATAGATGCTCTTGGTGTGAGTTCGGAGCGTACTGACAGCAATAAAGAGTCCTTCGGCAATTTCTGCGGTGGACAGGCTGGTGGCCAAGAGGCGCAACACCTCCAACTCACGCTCGCTGAGCGGCTCAGGGAGCAGGGAGGCAGGGGGGCGGGGGGGCAGGGAAGATAGATCGCCCTGTTGCTCACCTGCTCTTCTGCTCCTCTGCTCCTCTGCACCAAATACGACCAGTAGTTGGCTGATATAGTCCGGTGCTACGTCTCGGGCGGCCACCAACCGCAGCAGTTCGCCCATCGGCGCGCCCTCGTCAACAAAGGTACGCACGTAGCCTCCCGGTTCAGCCAGCGTCAGGGCTTGGGTCAGCGTGGCCATTGCCTCCTCGGTGTCGCCGCCTGCCTTGAGCGCCAGTGCTTGCAGGATCAGGATCTTGATCTCCTTATGAATCCATCCTGCCCTTTCTGCGGCTTCCAAGAGCCGAGCCAACAGACCCAGCGCTTCGTGCAGGTGAGTGCCAGATGGTTGCTGTATGCCTTGGGCAACCAGCACCCGCGCCAGGTTAATATGGTGCAAGTCGTGATGATAATTGAGTTCACCATCCACCCTCAATCCACTCGTTTCAGCCCAACGGATTGCTTCGTCCAGTTTTCCCGTGGATAGCCACAGCCACAAACGGCAATCATCCAGCCAGCAAGCAGCCCAGGGGTCCAGCTTGGTCTCCCGTGAGAGGCGGTCTGCTCGCTGGAGTGTATCCTTCACGCCGGCGAAATCTCTACGAGCCAGTTGGACCCGCGCGAGGGCGACGTACGCTTCAGCCAGCAAGTCAACGTGGCCCAACTGAGTACAAAGTTCCATCCCATCATGCGCATCGCGACGGGCTTGCTCCAGGTCATTCCACTCGCATGCTAACTCGCCCAGTTTGGCCAGTGGATAACCGGCGTTAGGGAATCGGTTCCCCCCCGGCCCTTGGGATAACGCCAAAGCCTCACGAAAGGTCTCTTCGGCATTTAGCAGCCTGGCTTGTTTTACCTGCTGCATCCCCACGTAACACAGGGCAGATGATGCTCTATAGTGGTAGCCGCCCTTCATCGCATTAGATGCACATTTGGCAAACGCCTGTTCCGCGCTTGAGGCATCGCCCATCCCCCAGTACGCGCCCCCCAAGGCGACCGCAGCTGTGCCGCGTGTGAAATAATCGTCCTCAGGCAATAGCCGCAGAGCTTTCTGGGCCTGTTTTATCACGCGAGGTATTTCTTCATTGGTGAGCGCATAATGAGCGCGGACTGTGGCGATGTAGCCGGAAAGAATCTGTCTCTCTTTTTCGCTCAAGAATGGCGAACTGTTGAGCACTCGCTCGGCGTTCTTCAGGCAGTCCTCTCCCCCTTCTCTCATTCCAGCCCAGTGCCGCGTCCAGGATTGATAAACGCACAACCAGGGGCGCTTTTGCACCAGTTCGTCAGGCAAAGCCTCGATCCACGAGGATAGGACATTGTACTTGCTTTGGTGAAGCATATCACGGGCATATTTCTCGACCAGGCGCGCGACTCGCTCATAATCTCTGGCTGCGAAAGCATGGGCGATCGTCTCCTCGGTGAAACCCTCTTCTTCGAACCATTCACTGGCTCGTTGATGCAGAACGGGCGACTGTTCGGGCTGGATCAGGGCCAACCGGTTGCGCAGCAAATCAGAAAACAGGTGATGATAGCGATACCAACGACGTTCGTCGTCCAGTGGGATGATGAACAGATTGGCGGCCTCAAGTTGTTCGAGTATCTGCTGGCTGGAGGATTGGATATTGGATATTGGAGGTTGGGCATTCCTGTCAATCTCCAATCTCAAATCTCCAATCTCTAAAACGGCATCACACAAGGGGACAGTCATCCGCTCAAGGATAGAAGTTTTCAGCAGAAAATCTTGAATAGCGGGAGTTTGCTGCTCGAGAACCTCCTCCACCAGGTAATCCAGGATGAAACGATGGCTGCCGCTGAAGGCCCTGATGAACCCGGATACGTCTTTTCGCCCTCGCATCGAGAGGGCCGCCATCTGCAAACCGACAATCCAGCCTTCGGTACGATCTTCCAGCGCCGACACGTCCTCCGGCGAGAGGTCTAACTGCATAACATTGTTCAGGAATGTCGCGGCTTCTTCGGGTGTGAAGCGCAGGTCATCAGCACGCAGTTCAATCATTTCGCCGCGCGCCCGCAAACGGGCAAGAGGCCAAGGAGGGTCTACCCGGCTGGAAAGAATCAGGTGCACTTGCGACGGCAGGTTGTCGAGTAAGAAAGTGACATCATCGTTGACCTGCTGATCGGCAATCACGTGAAAGTCGTCGAGGACGAGGGCGAAGTGCTCTTGGATCTCAGTGATTTCGTTGATCAAGCCAGTTAGAAGCGGTTCGATGGGGGGTGGCTGAGGAGATTGAAGCGCTGCCAGGGCGGCTTCTCCGATACCTTCGTGGATCGTCTGCAGGGCAGCGATGAAGTAGGCCCAGAACCGCGCCGGGTCGTTGTCGCCTTGGTCCAGCGAGAGCCAGGCAAATCTGGGAGTAGGAAGTAGTAGGAAGTAGGGAGTAGGGCATATCTCGTTCGTGCGCCCTTGCTCACTGCCTACTTGATACTGCCTACTCCTTACTCCCGAATTGGTCCATTCGCTCAGCAGCGTCGTCTTGCCGAAGCCAGCGGGGGCGGAGATGAGCGTCAGTCTACGGTGAAGCCCCGCGTTCAACCGTTCGATCAAGCGCGGGCGCGGCACCAGGTTGGGGCGCGGTGGCGGGATATAGAGTTTGGTTTGCAGGAGGGCTGTTTCCATACGGCAAGTATACTATAACCCCGCGCCAAAGACAACAAGTTATGACCTGCGGTGACCGGATTTCTGCTTCTGGTCATCAATGGTATACCGCTCAGGATAGTACACTTGCCTATTACACCATAATGACTACTTTTCCTCGGGCGTGCCCTTTTTCGATATACCGTTCGGTTTTACAAAAGCGGTTACGGTTGTTTTACACATCGAAACCCTAGATATGCCGGACTGAATTGTTTTGCTCTCGGCCACACCTTTCCATCGTAGACAATTATGTAGGCGTGTTCTTCATCTACCTCTGTCGCCGTCCACCAGTAGATCACCTGGGAATATACATTCCACAGCGGAGACTCTTTGTCAGGGGTCGTTTTGTAGGTAGCCTGAGATATTTCTGCATCCCATACCCCGCCGCTGTTCTGTCCGTGGCGTGCCATAGAACGCACGGCTTCATCCACCGTCGGCAATCGCCAAACGTGCTGTGGCACAGGGTCGAGAGTCAGGCCATCTTCGCTGAGATGTTGGCACACCTGCTGCGCTTCATACCAGTTTGCCCCTGTGCGCGGCCATCCGAGTCCATCAGGAGCCCAGATGAGATTCGCCCCGTTTCCTTGCACCAATCGGGCTTGGAGAAACCCATCATCAATGCGTTGGGACACTCGGAGGACGGGTTCTATGCCAGATATGATGAGGGTCAGAATGGGAAGTCCAATAGCCAGAGAGAGGGCTATCTTGCGTGGTTGGGGACGACCAAACCAGTAAAGCACACCAATCCCAATCAGTGGCACAATAAGGAGAAACGTGGCCGCGTTGCTGAATGCTTGAAAGAACCAGGCAGCGAGCAAGGCGAAGATCACGTGTAGGCCACCGCCAAACCGGGGCCAAGAGATTGAAATGAGCGTGACTCCCATAAAGATGAGCATCGGGCTAAGATACTGTACGAACATCAATCCCACGTTCGAAAGCAACGACTCGTAATACCAACCTTCGTGGAAGTTCTCAATAATGCCCCAAAATGCCCAAAAGCAGGTGATGGCAGTAGATAAACCCACCGCAATCCATCCTACGATTTGATGCTTGTCAAGATGTTTCATCGGGCTTTTCCTTCGTGGCCTAACGTAACGGTTGCGCAATCAGAAGGCACATGTTTCATGAAGGCTCGAATTTGAACAGATGCAAAGCCAACTGAACAGCTACCAGGCCAGACAGGCAAATAACAGTCCCAGCAAATGGGCCATCCTCGTCGAAGATCAA
>JAUWOI010000530.1 GCA_030612185.1 Anaerolineae bacterium | reverse complement strand
AGGAGCAAAGGTCGGCGGGGAAGCCCTGCGCCTCGGCCCCCTGGCACAGGCCGACGGCGGCCCCCCGCGCACCACCCAGCGCGCCGTAGTTCTCCGGGTAGAGTGTGAGACTGCCCATGGCCTGCCTAATCTCGACCGGCGCGCCGCTGGTGACGTAGGCCAGCGGCTTGAGCCGCGCCAGCGCCTTGCGCTGCACGTAGTAGCGTGCCATCACGCTGTTGATCTCTTTGAGCGATTGGAGGCGCGGATATTTGGGCATATTAGATCTCAGGTCAGTGATGGGTGGCCCAGAGGGCCAGATTCTTTCTCACGGTGCGGGGGTAACGCTGTACCCATTCCTCAAGCCTGGCCCGGTCGAGACGCTCCCACGCCAGTTCATCGAGGGGCGGAAGCCCGCCTTTGGTCTTGAGACTGATGTAGATGAAATCGAGCAGCGCCTTCTCCGGCTCAGCCCACAGGATTCCACCGCTTGCGGCGTAGCCGAAAAACAGGGAAGCCTTGAGACGGTGAAAGACGATTTCGCCAAAGGGGGTCTCTTTGCTCCCCGACTCCACAGCCGAGGCGCACGTAAGGACCAGCGGCATCTGGGAGATCAGACCGTGTCGCTCCAACCCGCTCTCAAACGAGACGTAGCAGGGACAGCCCAGGACCATTGCCACCTCTTCCAGAGTAGGCGGGAAAAGGCTGTTGGCGTAGAGTCTCTTCCCCAATCGCTTCACGTACCCTTTCACCTCCAGCCGGTGCAGTGCCTTGCGGGTGGCCTCCTCGCGCAAGCCGGAGGCCAGGGAAAGGGCCTGAAACGTCAGGATTCTGCCCCCTTGTCTACCCAACTGTCGCAGAACTTCAATCCAACGGTCGAGTGTGAAGTATTTCATACTAGCGACTCAAGCAGCGTCTTTACATCGGCGACCAGCGATTCCAGCGCCTCTTCTTGAAGTTGGAGGCGGTATCTTCTGGGCAGGAAACGTTCCAACTCCAGGCGTACCACCTCAGGTGTGATGCGCGGCAAGTTCCGGCGCAGGCCGTCGAGGGGCACGGTGTAGTCGGCAAACTTCTTCTCCACCAGAGCGCGGTCTAACTCAATACCTCTCTCCTGGAGCAGCCAAAGGTCGAAGATGTCCCGCCCTTTGACATAGGGCCGGCCGGCGATAGCGGCCACTTTGTCGGCCATGATTTCCTCCGGCTCCTCCACCCGGACCAAAACCAGAGGTAACCCAGGCATGCTCGGCGGGATATGCAACAAAGCGACGCGGACAGTGTAGGCGGGATAGAAGCCGAACTCGACGTTGACGAAGGTGGATGGCACCTCTGCGGCACGACAGCGGACTTGCCAGCAGACAAGTTCAGGGCTCTCCTTCTGGACGCGCGCCTTGACCTCCCCCTCAAGAAGAGAGCCTAGGCGGCGCAGTCCACGCTCCATCTTTTGGAAGAGCGGCCTCAACTCCCTGCCCTCCAGTGAAGTCACGAAATCTATGTCTTCCGAGTATCGGGCTCCCTCGTACACCAATCGGAGACATGTTCCCCCCTGAAAGGTGACGTGGCGCGACTCCGGCTGGCCGTAGATTTCGGACAGGGCGTAGATCTGGAGCGCCTCTTTGATCAATACTTGAATAGGGAGTCCCTCGTCTTCTGCCCTCTCGCTGAGAATATCCCGTAGACTCACGATTCGTCCTCGATATGGCCCAAATTTGTCCCTTTCTGGGATTGATTATACCACTAAGCCAGCATCTCTACAAACGCCTCCACCCGCGTACGCAGTTGGCCAGCCTGGGACGCCTGCTCCAGTTCAACCAGCAGGTGGGGCACGCCGGCCCGGTCTAGTGCATGGGCCAGTTGCACGTAGTCGAAACCGTGGTGCTCGCAGAACTTCTGGCGGGCGAAGATGACACCATCAGCGCCGCGCTCCTGCACCAGTGATAGCAAGTGGGCAGCGCGGGTGCGTTGAGGGTGATACTTGGTCGGGGTGGGCACGAGCGCCAGCAGCCGGTCGGCCAGGGCCGCGAGAGGGTCGCCATCTTCAGCCACGTCCATGGCGAAGTATCGCTCCCCCAGGTCCAGCAGGTCACCGGCCACGCGAGCGCCAGCCTGAGCGATGACGTCGAAGAGGACAGGATCCGCCAGCGCGGGGCCTACCAAAAGGAGCAGAGGGGCAGGGGCGCAGGGGGGCAGAGGAGACACATCCTGCATCCTGCCTCCTATCTCCTGATTGTAGGTCTCCTTCGGCATCTGGAAGGCGGCCCGCACGAGGGTATACAGATCGGGCGGGGCGATGTCTCCTCGGGCAGCGCGGGCATAGAGATGGCGGACCAGGGCGCGGGTGCGGTTGTAGAGTGCGATACTCTCCCGCAGTGCACCGTCCGAAATGGGACGGCCGGTCATGGCCTGCAACCGCTCGCGCAGCGATTGGAGTTCTGCCAGGAGGTAGGCGCGAGCGGAGGGACTGTCCAGGCGTAGCGGCATCCCAAAATGAAAGAGAGGAATGTGGGGCACGTTCCGCCGCCAGAGGTCGGTCAGACCCTGCATCGTATCGCAGGTCTGGGCAAGGGCCACCCCGGCCAAACCGTCCAGTTCGCCCGCGAGTGCCTGGTCGAGCGCGGAACCGGCGACCCAACAGGTGAAGCCGGGCAGGTGGGCGCGAGCGAACCCGTGGGCGTCTGGCGTGTGAAAGATGAAGACGGGAGTGAAACCCGCCGCGTGGAACAGTTCCTCGGGGACGTAGGCGGTGAGGAAGCCAAGGGGGGATTGGAGGTTGGAGATTGGGTGCTGAAGATTGGAGATTGGATATTGGAGATTTCCCTCATTCCTCATCTACTCATTCCCCATTTACTCATCTGTTTTGTCCGTTGATGTCCTGGAATCCGTGTTCTCACTCGCGGGCGATGAGGGCCGCGCCGATGGCGCCGGCGAGTTGGGCGTGTTCTGGCACGAAGATGGCGTGGCCTGTTTTTTCCTCTAGCATACGGGCCACGCCTGCGTTGCGGGCCACGCCGCCGGTCAGCACAACCACGTCTTGCACCCGTATGCGCCTGACCATAGTGGCGACGCGGGCCGCGATGGCCTCGTGGATGCCGGCGACAATCTCGGCCCGGGGCCTGCCTGCGGCCAGATGGGTAATGACCTCCGACTCGGCGAAGACAG
>JAUWOI010000172.1 GCA_030612185.1 Anaerolineae bacterium | reverse complement strand
GCCCAGCGCGAAGGTCAGCGCCACCGTACCCAGGTCAAAAAGCGGTGCCAGCGCTCGCCCCACCAGGAGCGGGTCGGCGTAGTGAAATAGGCCCGCGACCTGTGCCAGCAGGTACAGCGGCAGGTGGCCGTAGGCATAGCCGGGGGCAACGTCAAAGGGGTTAAGTCGTTCAGGCCAGCGCAGGCTCTCCGCCACCCCAACGATATACCGCTCGTCCGGGTGCGCGCCGATGCTGCCATCCCAATTGAGGCCGTAGAAGCGAAGGGCTGCGGCCAGAATAAGGATCAGAGCAATGCAGAACTTCGGTCGCCGGATCAGTGAGGTTATTCCCTCTCCCCATCCTGCTCGATAAAGACCTCTCTCCAGCCAACGCCCTTGATGACCAGGCCCTCGACCCTCTCCATTTGTCGGATGAGCGTGCGAACTTCGGCTCGGGTAGCCACACCACGCAGCCATACGTAGCGAAGAAGCGTAACCAAGTCAAGACATTTCACACCCTGGCGGAGACAAAAATTGACAACACGTTTCTCGTTTGAGAGCAAGGTCGCACTCGTGCGCATCGCGATGGCCACGGCCTCTCGCTCGCCCCGTTTGAACGAGGGCGGGAGACTTGCCATGTGCGGCCGGTCTTCATCGGGGAGATCAATGAGCCGGAGCGATCCAGCACTGACCAGATTCTCAATGACGCCGAGGTGCTCAACACCCGCCGCCTGGCCGGCAGCCAGTTCATCATGCACGCCAGGTGAAACGTGGATAACATCAACTCGCAACGTTTTCAGGAGCAAGGAGATGGCCCTGGCTGCAGCGAAAGAGCCAAGAATATTAGTATCACTGACGATCACGGGCCCGTCCGTTCGTAGGCAGCAATCATCGAGTCCATCTCTGTGGCAGGTCTGGCCTCGACAATGATGGGAATCCCACGCTGGCGCAGCACAGCCTTGAAATCCCAGAGGGTAAGGCTGGCTAATTCGGCCGCCTTGCCCAGCGTGACGTACTCGCGCTGCCAGAGATCGAGGGCTGCTTCCAGCCGCGCTTGTGGGTGCGCCTCAAGGAAGGCATCAATAGCCTCATGCAACACATCGTACAGATTTCCACCGTGCCCTTCGGATTCCCAGGCATCCAGTTGCTCCAGCCACAGGTTGATGGTCGCGTCCCGATCCACTTCCTCGGCTGCACGCAGAGCACGGCGAGTCTCCAGTGCCTGCACAACCCTCTCGTCACCCTCGGTCTGGATCAGTTCCCTAAGCCAGGCCAGATCACCAGTACTAAACAGCCGGATTGCTCTGGCCACGTCAGGAGGGGTTAACTCAATCTCTTTCGTAATCACTGGCATAGCCGATCACCTCAACTATCATCATGCTCTGCGCCAATTATACCGCTCGGCGTGCCAAAACGCAACCCAGGCCAGCGCCTCCTCATCGGCTGCGATCTCACTCTCAATCTCGGCCTTATGCTCTTGATAATAGTCAGTGCGTCGTAGCCCTGAGCCAACGTCAGAGGAGGACAATCGGTCATATCGTTTCCTCCACTCAGACAGTCTGGCCTACTTACATTCTATCATAGTCCCGCCCAGGTTGCAACCGGCCAACCGGCCAACTGCGGCTTGACACTTTCCCTCGTTTGCGGTATACTCCTGCCCGATGTCTGGAGAATGGCTCACAGCCAATTTACAGTCACGGAACGCACGGGGAGATCGCATTCCTCCCCGCTCACATCGTTTTCCCCGACCTTTGGACACCCGTCCAAAGGTCTTTTTTTATATCACACCAACAGGAGGAAGACATGCCTAATCCACTAGCAGGACGGGACATCACCGCCATCGGCGACCTCAGCAAAGAGGAGATTGTGCTGATCTTGGAGCAAGCAGCACGATTCGAAGACTGGTGCCAGGAAGAACCAAAACTGGACTTGCTGCACGGTCGCGTCCTCGCTACTCTGTTCTACGAGCCCAGCACCCGCACGCGCCTCAGTTTCGAGGCCGCTATGCACCGGCTGGGCGGCGACGTGATCTCCGTCGCGGAGGCGGCGAAGAGTTCCTCGGCCGCCAAAGGAGAGACACTGGCCGACGCTGCGCGTGTCATATCCGGCTACGCCGACGTCATCGTCCAACGCCACCCGGCGGCCGGCTCGGCGCAGGAGGCCGCCGCAGGCGCGACGGTCCCGCTCATCAACGCCGGAGACGGCATGGGCGAGCACCCCACCCAGGCATTGCTCGACCTCTACACCATCCAGCGCGAACGAGGCCAAATAGATGGATTGCGGGTTGGGCTGGCCGGAGACCTTAAGCATGGCCGCACTGTCCACTCGCTCTCCCGCGCGCTGGCCCACTGGGACGTCACGCTCACCCTCATCTCACCCCCGGCGCTGGCACTGCCCCCGGCGATCACCGCTGGGCTGCGGCAGCAGGGGCTCACGCTGCACGAGACCAGCGATCTGGCGGCCGCGATGCCAGCGTGCGACGTGCTCTACGTCACCCGCATCCAACGCGAGCGCTTCGGCGATCTGGCCGAGTACGAGCGGCTGCGGGGAAGTTACGTCGTGGACCGGGCGCTGATCGAGCGCACCAATCCCGACGTCACCATCATGCACCCGCTGCCACGTGTGGACGAGATCGCGACCGACGTAGACGACCTGCCCGGCGCGGCCTACTTCCGCCAGGCCGCTAATGGGGTGTGGGTGCGGATGGCGGTGTTGGTTAGTGTGTTAGTTAGTTAGTTGGTTGGTTGGTTGGTTAGTTAGGAGGATGGGGTGGCATACCAGGACATTGAAGAGTCGCGGATGTACAATCGGGCTGAGCAACTGGCCGATGAAATATGGGAAACGGTGGTCTCCTGGCAGCCCTTTGCGCGGGACACCTTAGGCAAGCAACTGACCAGAGCGACTGACTCGATTGGGGCCAACATCGCCGAAAGCACCGGGCGCTTTCACCCCAGGGATGTAATCAACTTCCTGTATTACGCTCGCGGTTCCCTCAAAGAGACCCGCTATTGGCTTCGCCGCGCCATTCGCCGCACTCTCATCACACAGGAACAATTCGACCATTGGATGAACGAACTCACCCAACTAGCCAAGGAGGTCAATGCCTACATCGGCTATCAGCGCAAACGCATCGTCAAAGAACCCCCTGCTCCTTATACCATCTCTACCAATGAATAACAAACCAACTAACAAACAAACTAACAAACTAACAAACAAACTAACCACCGCCCAACAAACCAACAACTCCTGGCTGTGCATCGGCCTCGACCCCGTGATGGACAGGCTACCCGACACCGTCAGAGGCTCCGAGAACCCACTGCTCGCCTTCGGCCGCGCCATCGTCGAGGCCACCGCCGACCTGGCCTGCGCCTACAAGCCCAACCTGGGCTTCTGGCTGGCCGAGGGACCCGCGGGCCTGCACGCGCTTCAGGATCTCATCACGTGCATCCCCAGCCACCTGCCCGTCATCCTCGACGCCAAGTTCAACGACGTGGGTCACACCGCCACCGCCTACGCCCGCGCCGCGTTCGAGACGCTGGGCGTGGATGCGGTCACAGCCAACCCATACCTGGGGCTGGATGCACTGCGCCCGTTCCTTGCCAGCGAGAAGCATGGCATCTTCCTCTTGGCCCGCACCTCCAACCCCTCCGCCCCGGACCTGCAGGACCTGCGAGTGCACCGGCCTGAAAGGCATTACACGCTGGATGGACGAGTGCACCGGCCTGAAAGAGCCAGTGCTGGGTCGGGAATCAGCCCAACACCGCCTGTTTACGGCGGTGCGCTCTATGAAGAGGTCGCCCGTCTAGCAGTACAGTGGGACGCCGAACATCCGGGCAGTTGCGGCCTGGTCGTCGGGGCCACGTACCCCGAAGAACTGGCTCGCCTACGGGAGATTGCCCCCGCTCTGCCATTTCTGATCCCCGGTGTCGGAGCGCAGGGGGGGAGCCTGGAAGCAGCAGTCACGCACGGCCCCACCAATGGCGGCATCGGCCCGGTCATCAACTCCTCGCGCTCCATCCTCTACGCCTCCCCAGGCCCCGCCTTCGCCGAAGCCGCCCGCGCCGCTGCATTGGCCCTGCGCAACCAAATCAACCGATTCCGGGAGGCAACCCGATGACCCAACCAACAAACCAACCATCCATCCAACAAACCAACCAACTAACCAACCAACTAACCAACCAACTAACCAACCAACTATTCACCCACGGCTGCATCCAGTTCGGCACCTTCACCCTCAAATCTGGCCTCACCTCTCCCATCTACATTGACCTGCGGCTGCTGGTGAGCCACCCGCCGCTGCTGCGCCAGGTGGCCCAGGCGATGGCCGAGGTCGCCCGCGGGCTCGAGTTCGACCGTTTCGCCGCCATCCCCTACGCGGGCCTGCCCATCGGGGTGGCGCTGGCGCTGGAAATGAACCGCCCGCTGATCTACCCGCGCCTGGAGGTTAAGGCGCACGGCACCCGCCGCGCCATCGAGGGGGCCTTCGAGCCAGGAGAAACAGTGCTGTTGGTAGACGACCTGATCACGCGGGGCGACAGCAAACTGGAGGCCACCCGGCCGCTGGAGGCAGCCGGGCTCACCGTGCGCGACGTACTGGTGCTGATAGATCGGGAACAAGGGGGCGCGGAGGACCTGTCCAGACATGATTACCGGCTGCACGCCGTCCTGACCCTCACCCAGGTCTTGGACGTGCTGAGAGAAAGTGCCTGTATCACGCCGGCCCAATACGCCAAGGGGCTGGCCTATCTTCGGGATTCGTAGATTCGTGGGTTCGTAGATTCGTAAATTCGTAGATTCGTAAATTCGTAGATTCGGGTATGAATGAGCCTGACCTGACCGTCAATCTGTGCGGGGTCACCCTGCCCAATCCCACAGTTCTCGCCGCTGGCATACTCGGCCTGACCCACGAGATACTGGTGCGGGTGTCGAGGGCTGGCGCAGGGGCCGTCACCACCAAATCGTGCAGCCTCAAGCCCCGCCCCGGCTACCCGAACCCGACGATCCTGGACTGGGGGCCGGGGCTGATCAACGCCGTGGGCCTCTCCAATCCGGGCGTCGAGGTGATGGTGGAGGAGATACAGGCTGCCAGGGAACAACTGTCACCGCTAGGAGTGCCGGTCATCGCCAGCATCTTCGCCGAGACCATCTATGACTTCGGCACCGTGGCCCGCTTCATCTCCGAAGCGGAACCCGACCTCATCGAGATCAACATCTCCTGTCCCAACATAGACGACCGCTACCGGCTTATGTTCGCCGCCGATCCCTACGTCGCATCTCAGGTCACGCGCCGGGTGAAGCAGAACACCGACATTCCGGTGCTGGTGAAACTCTCGCCCAACGTGACCGACGTCGTGGAAATCGCACAAGCGGTGGTGGAGGCCGGCGCGGACGGCATCACCGCCATCAATAGCCTGGGGCCAGGGCTGATTTTGGACGTGGAGACCTGCCGCCCGGTGCTATCCCACGAGACAGGCGGCGTGAGCGGCCCGGCCATACGCCCTATCGCCGTGCGCTGCGTACGCGACTTATGCCGGGCGGTGGACGTGCCGGTGGTGGCGATGGGCGGAGTGACGACCGGACGGGACGCGGTGGAGATGATCCTGGTGGGAGCGACCGCCGTCGGCATTGGCTCAGCCATCCACTACCGGGGGATGGAGGTCTTCCGGGAGGTGTGCGAGGGACTGCGGGATTATATGGAGCGGCACGGGTATGGTGGGTTGGAGGAGTTTCGGGGGAGGGCGGTGGGGTAAGAACTTTTCAGAACCCACCCCCTGTGGTACACTTGCTGGAGAACGCGGATTGCAGGACAGCAACGGATCAGGAAGGAACCAACGAGTGACCCTGCCACAAACCGTACGCATCTGTGAGGTTCGGGATGAGACCCGCACCGTCCGCACCTTTGTGCTGGATGCCGAGATGCCGGAGGCGGAGCCGGGGCAGTTCGTCATGCTCTGGCTGCCCGGCGTGGACG
Source organism: Anaerolineae bacterium (assembly GCA_030612185.1). The sequence goes on along the minus strand of JAUWOI010000172.1, from coordinate 2,495 downwards.
AGAAACCCATCTCCATCGCCCACCCCGCTCCGCTCACGGTGACCATCGCCCGCGTGGGGCCTTTCAGCACGGCGCTACACCAGCGCAAGGTGGGCGACCGCGTGGGCTGGCGCGGCCCCTACGGGCGCGGCTTCTCGCTACGCCAGGACCGACCGGCTCTACTGGTGGCCGGGGGCTACGGCGCGGCCCCACTCTACTTCCTAGCCGCCCGCGCCGTCGAACGCGGCATCCCCACCACCGTCGCCCTCGGCGCTCGCACAGCCCTCGACCTGCTCTACGTCGAGCAGTTCCGTGCCCTGGGAGTAGATCTCCTCCTCGCCACCGACGACGGCTCCCTCGGCCACAGAGGCTACATCACCGACCTGATCACCCACCCAACCAACCACCCAACCATCTACGCCTGCGGCCCCGAACCGATGCTCGTCGCCATCCACCGGCTGTGCCGAGAGCGGGACATCCCCGGTCAGTTGAGCGTGGAACGGTACATGAAATGTGGCTTCGGCATCTGCGGGCAGTGCGCCCTGGACGGATTGCTGGTCTGCCAGGACGGGCCGGTGTTCGATGTGGAGCAACTGGACGGCCTGCGCGACTTCGGCCAAGTCCACCGCAGCGCCACAGGCCGGAGGTTGCCCATACGGTAGGTATTCTCACGTTTGACGTTTGACGCATGACGCAACCCGCTGTGCATTGTGTATGTACGATGGATAAACCCCAACTCCGCCGTCACTTCTGCTCCCTGCGGGAGCGCCTCACCGCCGAGGAAGTCGGTTCCGCCTCCGCCGCCATCTGTCGGCGACTGGCCGCCTGGCCGCCGCTACAACAGGCCCAGGACATCACCCTCAAAAAACGCGACCAACCAACTAACCAACCAGCCAACCAACCCACCAGTATCCTCACCTACCTGGCCTTCCGCAATGAGCCGGACCTGGGGCGACTCTTCGGCCTCCTCCCTCACGTCCGCTGGGTTGTCCCCCGCATAGATGGACACCACCTGGTCCTCCACCTCTACGATCCCACCCGCCTGGTGCACCACCGCTTGGGCATGTTGGAACCCACAGCGGACCTCCCGGTCGTGGACTCTGCCGCGCTGGATGTGGTGCTGGTGCCCGGCGTGGCCTTCGACCGGCAGGGGGGACGGCTGGGGTTCGGCGGGGGGTACTACGACCGATTTCTCCCCACCACGCCGGCCCTGCGCGTGGGGGTGGCCCACGACGAGTGTCTGGCCGACGCGCTGCTCTGTGATGAGCACGACCAGCGGATGGACTGGATCGTCACGCCCAGCGAGATGTTCGCCATCGGGCCGCCTTGACAAGATCGCAAATAGATAGCAGGATGTCAATTGGTAGTACATCCGGATGGTATTGGGAGAGGCATCTAGGGGTCTTCTGGCTGAAGTGACGTGCGTAGGGAGGTGCAAAGGTGGCGGAAGTACTATACGACCTACCGATTGAGGTTGAGGAACTGAACGATGGCAGCGACTATCGCTATGTAGCGACCAGTTCTGATCTGCCCAATCTGATCGTAGCCGGAGACACTATTGAAGAAGTCCTGGAACTGGCCCCGAGGGTGGCCGGGGCACTGATTGCCTCGATGCGAGCCGCTGGTGATCCATTAAGGCTTGAGGAAGTTTGACCGGGTATATGCTTATCCACAACGGCACGGTGGTCACGCCAGAAGCCGTGGAGCGTGCCGACGTCCTGATCGAGGGCGAAACCATCGCCGCCGTCGGCCCCGCGCTGAGCGCCCCAGCAGGCGCTCGCGTCGTGGATGCCGGCGGCCTGCTGGTGTTCCCTGGCCTGATTGACCCCCACGTCCACCTGCGGGAGCCCGGCGGGGAGCACAAAGAGGACTTCACCAGCGGCACCTGCGCGGCACTGGCGGGCGGCTTCACCACCGTGCTGGCGATGCCCAACACCCAGCCGCCCATCACCAACCAGGAGACACTGGCGCGGACGCTGGCCCTGGCCACATCCAAAGCCGTCTGCGACTTTGGCCTCTTCGCCGGCGCGACCGCAGATAATGCCACAGAGGTTGCCCAGCTGGAAGAAGCCGTGGGGCTGAAACTTTACATGGGCTCCAGCACGGGCAGCCTGCTCGTGGCTGACCTGGCGGGACAAGTAGCCCACTTTAAGCATTATCCCGGTCTCATCGCCGTCCACGCCGAGGACGAGGAGGCCGTCGCCCATTTCGCTGAGCAGGGCCAACGCCGCCCGCCCCTGTGCGCTGCCCTGGCCGTGGCTCGCGCCCTGGTGCTGGCCGACCACTTCCAGCACCGGCTGCACATCTGCCACGTCACCACCGGGGCGGAATTGGCCCTCATCCGCGACGCGAAGGCGCGGGGGATGCCGGTCACCTGCGAAGTCACCCCTCACCACCTGTTCCTCACCAGTGCAGACGAAGCCCGCCTGGGGCCGCTGGGCCGGATGAATCCGCCGCTGCGCTCACAAGAGGAGGTCGAGGCACTGTGGGCCAACCTCGACGTCGTGGACAGCCTC
>JAUWOI010000230.1 GCA_030612185.1 Anaerolineae bacterium | reverse complement strand
GGGGGAATAAGCCTGGCCCGGCCTCCCATCACCCGGAGCGAGCCGGGGTGGTGCGTTCCTATATGCCAATCGGCCATCGCCACCTGGCCGAGTTGATCCAGGAACTGGGTCTCAGTTCGGAACGGTCTGGCTTGCACTTTTCCATTACCTCGGTGGGCATCGTGCGCGGGGCACTGGCGACGTGTCACTGCTTGTTGCACGAGGACCTGGACGAGCGTGATGTGTGGAAATTCTACCGCGAGGACTACAAGGATGAGCCATTCGTGCGGCTGGTGCGGGCCAGGCGTGGGATCCACCGTTACCCGGAGCCCAAGATCCTGACCGCGTCCAACTACTGCGACATCGGCTTCGTCGCCGACCCGGGCCAACGCCGGCTGGTGGTCATCGCCGCGATTGACAACCTGATGAAAGGCGCAGCCGGTAGCGCCGTACAGGCGATGAACGTGATGTACGGCTGGCTGGAGACACTTGGGCTGAAGTTCCCGGGATTGCATCCTATCTGAAGTATTGCGTATTGCGTGGTGCGTAAACGGAACACGCAATACGCAACACGTTTCACGTTTCACGCTCGGCGGCGCGGCGGTAGACCTCGAATTTGGCCTTCTTGCCGATGGCCACCACGGTCACCCGCCTGACTTCGTCGTCCAGGCGGTACACGATGCGATAACGTTTGCCAGCGAAATAGAGGGAGCGATAACCTGAGAGGTCGTAGCCGAACTTGTGGCCCAGGGGTTTGCTTCCTGAAGGATACCTTTCCAACTTACGTAATTGCTTCAACGCCAGGATGCGGAGGCTGTGATCCAGGGCGGCGAAGTCCTGCTCGGCGAATCTGGTGAGTTCGACGGTGTACGCGGGACTCGTTTTATTGCGGCACAGCATACTTGGAGGCTAACTCATCCAGGCCGATGCGGTAGCCGTCGTCCTTTCGTTCTCGCTCCATCAGCGTCACGGCCAGGGTGAGATGCTCTACTTCCTCCTCCAATTCCAACAAGCGTTCGTACTCTGCGATACCGAGGAGCACACCTTCAAGTTTGTTGTTGCGCTGAATGAACCATCTTTTTTCAGGGAGGCGGTCCAAGAGTCGAGGCAACTCCCTGGTAGCCTTTGTGCTGGTGATGAGTTCATCGGCGGTCAGAACTAACTTAGCCATATTTCCCTCCGATTATGAGCACAATCGTCAGGGTAATTATACGCATAATTTTCAGTATTGTCAACCTTGTCCCTTCGAGGAGGCCCATATATATGATCGTCGTCAAAGCGGGGGGCGGAGAAGGTCTGGATATGGAAGCCGTGTGCGCCGACGTCGCTGAACAGGTAGCACAGGGCGAGCAGGTCGTCCTGGTCCACGGCGGTTCCCACGAGACCAACGTCATATCCGAGAAACTGGGACACCCGCCCCGCTTCGTCACCTCAGCCTCGGGCCACGTCAGCCGCTACACTGACCGCGAGACGCTGGAGATATTCGCCATGGTCGCGGCGGGACGGATCAACAAGTTGCTGGTGGAGCGGCTGCAGCAGTTGGGGGTCAACGCCTTCGGTCTATCTGGGCTGGATGGGCGGCTGCTGGAGGGTAAGCGCAAGTCCATGCTGCGCATCGTCGAGAACGGTAAACGCAAGATACTACGCGGCGAGTACAGCGGCAAGATCGAGCGGGTCAACGTTGGGCTGCTGGAAGCCCTGTTGGCAGCGGGCTATGTGCCGGTCGTGGCTCCGCTAGCCATCAGTTACGAGAGTGAGGCACTGAACGTGGACGGCGACCGGGCCGCGGCGGCCATCGGTTCGGCCCTGAAAGCACAAACGTTGATCATCCTATCCAACGTGCCGGGCCTGTTGCGCGACTTTCCCGACGATAGTACGCTCATCACTCGTATCCCGCTGGAACAGGCCCAGGAGCACCTCGACCGGTACGCCCAGGGGCGGATGAAGAAGAAATTGCTGGGAGCCATCGAGGCTCTACACGATGGTGTGGGACAGGTGGTCATCGCCGACGGGCGGGTGGCCCAACCGTTGCGCCGGGCGCTGGACGGACAGGGAACAGTGATTCAATGAACAATGACAGTGAGAAACCGTGTTTTTTCTGAAAAACCTGGTTTCTGGAGGTGACCAATGGATAGTGACACACTGAACAGCAGTGAGATCGTTGGATTGGAGGACCGCCACGACAGTGGGCTTTATCCTAAACATCCTCTGGTCCTGGTGCGCGGAGAGGGGGCACGGGTGTGGGACGCCGACGGCCGGGAGTACATTGACTGCGTCGGCGGCCACGGCGTGGCTAACGTGGGCCACGCTAACCCCGCCGTGATCCGCGCCGTGACGGAACAGGTGCAGCGGCTGGTGATCTGCCCCAACGGGTTCTACAACGACCAGCGGGCCCAACTGCTGGCCGAACTGACCCGCATCGCGCCGCCGGGACTGGAGCGGGCCTTCCTGTGCAATTCGGGGACCGAGGCGGTGGAGGCGGCGTTCAAGTTCGCCCGGCTTACTACTTGCCGGACGAAGGTGGTGGCTGCAATGCGCGGGTTCCACGGGCGCACCTTCGGCGCGCTTTCGGCCACCTGGCGCAAGGTGTACCGCCAACCCTTCGAGCCCCTGGTGCCTGGGTTCGAGTTCGTGCCCTACAACCGGCTGGAACGCATGCAGCAGGCGGTGGACGAGGAGACGGCAGCCGTCATCCTGGAGGTGGTGCAGGGCGAGGGAGGAGTCAATCCCGGTGATGGCGCGTACCTGCGCGGAGTGCAAACGCTGTGCCAGGAGCGGGGAACGCTGTTCATCGTGGATGAGGTGCAGACTGGCTTCGGACGCACGGGGCGGATGTTCGCAAGTCTCCACTATGACCTGCAGCCCGATCTGATGTGCGTGGCCAAGTCCATCGCCGGCGGGCTGCCGATGGGGGCTGTGCTCATCGGCCCGCGGGTGGGGGATTTGCCCAAAAAAGTCCACGGCTCTACCTTCGGCGGCAATCCGTTGGTCTGCGCGGCGGCCCTGGCGACGATCCGCTACATCGAAGCGGAGCATCTCCCCCAACGGGCGGCAGAACTGGGAGCGCGTCTCTTGGCCGGTCTGAAGGGCATCTCCTCGCCCCGGATACGACAGGTACGCGGGTTGGGCTTGATGGTCGGCGTGGAACTGAAGGGCAAATCCGGCCCATACCTGGCCGCCCTGGCCGAGCGGGGCGTGCTGGCGCTCGCGGCCGGGGCCACGGTGATGCGCTTCTTGCCTCCCCTGGTGATCAGTGCGGAGGACGTGGACACAGTCGTGGAGCGGGTGGCGGCCGTGCTGGATGTGTGAGAGTGGAGAATGGAGAGTGGAGAATGGAGAATGGAGAATGGAGAGTAGAAATGGATGACGTTGCTTTTTTGGAGGGGTTGGTTTCTATCCCTAGCCCGTCCGGCGAGGAGGAGGGGGTGGCCGAGTATCTGGTCGAACGGATGACCAACCTGGGCTTTCGTGCGCAGCGGGATGAGGTGGGCAACGTCGTGGGCACGCTGGGTGACTCAGAGGCAGGGCGGGAGCTCGTGCTGCTAGGGCACATGGACACGGTCCCGGGCTTCATCCCCGTGCGCCGGCGTGGGAACCGGCTGTATGGCCGGGGAGCGGTGGACGCCAAGGGACCGCTGGCGGCGTTCGTGCTGGCAGCGGCGAGGGTGGCATCTCGGTTGAACGATAATACCCGGTTGGTGGTGATCGGGGTGGTGGAGGAGGAGGCTCATGGGCGTGGGGCGCGTCACCTGGCGCGCACGATGCAGCCGCCGTACTGCGTGATCATCGGCGAGCCCAGCCATTGGGAGGGCATCACGCTAGGCTACAAGGGCATGTTGGTCGTGGACTACCGGCTGGTACAACCAGGCGGGCACAGCGCCGGCGAACGACCCGGCCCGGCGGAGAAGGCGGTGACCTTCTGGAACCGACTGATGACTCACTCTGAGGAACTCAATCACGGCCGGTCGGGCCACTTCGACACGCTGGACCCCGCTCTGAGGGATTTTCGCACCTTCAGCGAGGGGCTGGATGATGGCGTAGATATGAATATCGTGGTGCGGCTGCCACCAGGGGCCGACGCAGCGGATCTCAAGCATAAGATGCGGGCCTGGTGCAACGGGGCCAGGTTATCCTTCCCTGGCAACGACCCGCCCTTCCGGGCGGAGAAGAACACACCGCTGGTGCGGGCTTTGCTGCGGGCCATCCGCGCGGAAGGTGGGCGACCGCGGTTCAAATTGAAGACGGGCACCTCGGATATGAACACCGTCGGCCCGGTGTGGGTCTGCCCCATCGTGGCCTACGGGCCGGGCGATTCGTCCCTGGATCACACCCCCGATGAGCACATTGACGTCAGGGAGTTTCGCCAGGGGATAAACGTGCTGTCCCGGGCACTGGAGACGCTGATCGCCTAGGGCAAGCGCAAAACCTCCCGCTGGTTCGGAGCCTTCGGGAGTCTATTACTGTACCTGTTTAGTGGCGCCCGCGTGATGCGGGCGCTTTTCGATTCCCCCGCCGCCATTTTCGTGAATCTCCTATGCTTTTTTAATGAGCCTGTGACCTCGGTAATGTATACTCTTGGTGAGGCTAAGAGCAGGTAGGTGTGACTTCTGCCCTGATGCCCGTAAACCTATTTCTCAGGAGGTAGTCATGCTCATCGAAAAAGCGCCTGTGCGGATCGGATTTGGTGACGGCGACACTAGCCGGAACGAAGCCCATACCCACTACGGCGGTATGGTGGTCCGCACATCCAGCAAGAGGAAGGCCGGGCCTACTCTGGTATCCAAGGCCAGCCATTTCCTGTTGTGCGCTCTGAGAGCGGGATTGAGGACGGTCCTTCCGGCCGCTCTTATCTCCCTGCTTCTCAATGTTTTTGTGGTCCAGGCCATGGTGGTGCACGGGCCAAGCATGAGGCCTAACCTGACCTACAACCAGCGGGTGCTAGTGGAAAAGATCACCTGTTGCTTCAGCCACGGCCTGCATCGGGGGGATGTGGTGGTCGTTGACCTGCCAGAGGAAAAGGAATTGCTGGTCAAGCGGGTGGTAGCCTTGGCCGGGGAGACGGTAGCAGTGCAGGACGGGCAGGTCTTTATCAATGGCCAGTTGCTCGAGGAACCATGGGCGATCCGCCGGGGCGGGTTGGACTATCCCCCGACACGCGTGCCACCGCGGCACGTCTTTGTCCTGGGCGACAACCGGAAGGAGTCCCGGGATTCTCGCTTCTTTGGTCCTGTGCCAGTAGACCAGATCGGCGGGCGGATCAGGTTCGTCGTCTGGCCGCTCGACCGGATCGGGTGGATTGGCTAGGGGATGCGGTTCAACCCACCCGCTGCCAGATAGCGACGCCACCTCGCTCGGCGCATGTCACCCGGCCCTCGACCTCCAACCATTGGAGGTGCCCGATGACCTCGGAGAGGGAGAGAAAGTAGTTGATGGGGTCGAGGCTGGGGAAAAGCGCGCTGGCGATTTCGTGCACGGTGAGGGTGTCGTCGTCCAGCGCCTCCAGCATACGCCGGGCGCGCTCTTCGTGGAAGGCCAGCCGCTCGCGGATAAGGGTGCGATGGTTGGTGATGGGCGGGCCGTGGCCGGGAAGCGCCAACGCGACGTCGAGTTCGGCCACGCGGCGCAACTGCGCCATGTACTCCACCAGGCGGCGCGGCAGTTCGGCCTCGCCCGGCGCGGGCGGCTCGACGAGCGGGTTGGAGGAAATGTCGCGCAGGAGGTGATCACTGGAGATGAGCAGCCGGCGCTGGGGTTGGTAGAGGCAGATGAGGCCACCGGCGTGACCCGGGGTGTGGAGCACCTGCCAGTCCTCGCCGCCCAGCCAAAGCACATCACCGTCGGCCAGGGTGCGATCGGGAGTCACCGGTTCAGCGTAGCGGCCCGTGCTGCGTTGCATCCTGGCCAGGCCCATCAGCGGTTCTACCGGGACGCTTGCCCAGCGCATCACCTCCCCGTAGAAAGCCAGGCTATGCGCGCTGGCGTCGTCGGCCAGCCAGGGGAGACTTGCGGCGTGAGTCAGCACCTCCGCGCCCGAAACACGCGCCAGTTCTGCCGCCAGCCCGCAGTGGTCGGGATGGGCGTGGCTGAGGACGATGCGCCGCAGGTCGGTCAAGCGGTAGCCGTGCCCCGCCAGTGCCACTTCCAGCGCCGCGCGGGCCGGGTCGTAGCGCGGGCCGGCGTCCACCAGTGTCAGTGGTTCCCCCTCGGCCAGGTAGACGTTGACCGGACCGACGGGGAAAGGGGTGGGGAGGGGGATGGTATGGAGATAGTCAGGGATGGTAGGTTTGGTCATCGGAATGTAGGGTGCAGGGTAGAGAGTGGAGAATGGAGAGTAGAGAGTAGGGAGTAGGGAGTAGGCGGCGGAGGGTCAGGGGGCGCTTTTGATGAGCACTGTCCAGGTGCCTTTCTGCGCGGTCTTATCCCGCTGGTTGAGCAACTTTACGTCGAGGGTGATAAAACCACCGCCCAGGCGGGGCATATCCTTCTTTTGCCTGACCTTGGCATGCACGCGCACCGTATCGCCGATTTTGATGGGGACACGGAACTTCCACTCCAATGCGGTGAAAGCCTGAGCGGTACCCTCGATGACGCCCTGTCGCGAGACCAGGCCACTGGCGATGGAGAGTCCCAGCAGTCCGTGGGCAACCCGCTCGCCGAAGAGCGTCCCTTTGGCGAATTCTGCATCGGTGTGGAGTTGGTTATAGTCGCCGGAAAGCCCGGCAAAGAGCACTACGTCGGCCTCGGTGATGGTGCGGGCGACGGTCTCGACCTCGTCGCCGATCTCAAATTCCTCGAAGTAGCGCCCACGGGAGAGGGTTAAGTTGGTCATTGGCAACTCCTTGGTGGTTAGTTGGTTAGTTGGTTGGTTTGTTAGTTAGTTAGTTGGTTGGTTGGTTGGATTGTAACATCTTCGGGCCAAAGGCGCAACTTCTCAGACCAGTGGGGATGCGGTATAATACGGCAGTTCGCCAGAGGCAGGTGAGGAATGAGTATACGAGGAAAGGGTAGATGACAGTTACGATTGATT
>JAUWOI010000046.1 GCA_030612185.1 Anaerolineae bacterium | reverse complement strand
GGCGATCATCGAACCGCCCCAGCCGTCGGCGATGGAGGCCTTGAGCCCTTGCAGGATCAGGTTGACGGGATCGTTTTCCACGCCGATGTGGGTGCGGTGCATGATCTCCACAATCTCGCGGTCAATGCCGCGCGGGTCAACGCCCAGTTTCTGCCACAGAGCGACGCGCTTCTCCGGTGCACGGCGGGTGAACTGGATGGGGCCTTCCTGCTTGCCGAACTCAGCGTAGACGGCGTGGGCCAGGTCCAGGGCGACATCTTCCTTGCTCCGGCCTTCCGTCTCGATGCCGTACTCCGCCGCCAGTGCGTTAAGTTTGGCCTCGTCCTTGATCTCGTAGCCGCCGCCCTTGCCCTCGGCGGTCAAAAGCAGCGTGTGAGCGATGTCCCGCCCGTGGTCGGAGTGGGCGGCTGCGCCGGCCGCGATCATGCGGATCAGGTTGCGGGCGACGATGATGTCGGCCGTGGCCCCGCAGACGCCCAGTTTGGGCCCCTCCTCCTCAAATGGGCTGATGCGGCAGGGGCCCAGGGTACAGTTGCGACAGCAGCCGCCCAGTTCGCCAAAGCCACACTGGGGTAGTTGGGCCTCGTACCGGTCCCAGGCAGTCTCAAGGCCCAATTCCTCAGCCCGGGCCAGCATCTCGTGGGTAGCAGGGTCAATACTCCTGCTCAGAATCTTCTCACTGTATACTTCTTTGGCCATGGGAAATTATCTCCTTGTTGTGTATGAATTATCGGGGCATCAAAAAGACGGGGGACGGCCTGGAAGCCAGGCTCCACCGAATGTGAGACGTGAAACGTCAAACGTGAAAAATGGGGACGGCAGGGGAAGACCAGGAGGGCATCCATGGCGAGAAGTGCCAGGAAACGACCTGTGTTTGAGGAACGTCCGGCAGGTTGACAGGCTTTCATAACCTTCGAGGGGGTTTCATCCCCCGGTCGGACTTGGCAGGATACGGCATTGCTTGCGCCGTCGGAGTACATCTCCGATGGCCTTTTCAGGATAACACACATATCCCCAACAAACAACACCCGTTCGGAAGGTATTTATCCCCCCGAACGGGTGAAGTTCAGATTACAACAGTCCCCACTTCGTCGCCCGCATCACGGCCTCGATGCGATTGTGGGCGTCCAGTTTCTGGTAGAGGCCCTGGATGTATGTCTTGACGGTGTTCTCACTCAGGCAGACCCGCTCTCCAATCTCGCGGTTGGTGAGTCCCTCGGCGATAAGACGCAGAATCTCAATCTCGCGCAGGGTGAAGTGGTCGGGAGTGTTGGCTTCTGGGCCGTCCCGTAGCCAATGGATCATCATGCGGGCGGCGCGCGGGTCCATAGGCGATTCTCCCCGCATCAGTTCGCGGATGCTACGCCGCAGGTCGGTGCTGACCACATCCTTCAACACGTAGCCCTTCGCTCCGGCGCGGATGCACTCTCGCACGACGTTGCCGTCGAGGTAACTGGTCAGGATCAGCACCTGCGTCTGCGGCGCTTCGCGCTGAATGCGGTAGCAAAGTTCGATGCCGCTGATTTCGGGGAGACGCACGTCCACCAAAGCCACGTCGGGCTGGGTCTCCCGGACAATACGCAGCGCCTCTTTGCCGTCCGCGGCCTCTCCGACGACCTGGAACTCGTGGTCGCCTTGCAGAATAGCCGAGATGCCCCGTCGCACGATCTCGTGGTCGTCAATAATCACTATGCGGATCATTCGTCCCCCGCTTCGTCCTGTGGCAGCGGCAGTTGGGCCTTGAGTACCAGCCCTCCCTCCTCCCCGTTCGTCAGACTCAGCCTCCCGCCGGCTCGCTCTACCATCGTGCGCAGGGTGAAGATGCCGGCGTGATAGCCATCGCCCTGCATCACGTCTGGCAGGCGCGATGCAGGGATCCCGACGCCGTTGTCCTGTACCGTCACGGTCAAGGTGTCGCTGTTGGCAGAAAGGCCGACCAGCACCATCGTCGCCTGGGCGTGCTTGCACACGTTGGCCAGCGTCTCCCGTACCACGCGCACCACGACGCGGCGCAGTTGGGTATCCTGGAGCGCCAGTTGGGGAGGGAGTACCAGGCAAGTCTCGATGGCCGTGGTCTCCTCGAATTCCTGCGCCAGCGTCTGCAGCACATAAGGGAGAGGCTCTCGCTCAGTGCTACGCGCGAGCGCAAAGATGGCGCTACGCACTTCCATGCTCCCCTGGGCCGCTATGCAATGCACGGCCTCCAGGTGGGAGAGCGGGGCACGGCCAGCGTTCAAGGCCTCCAACCCGCGCTCAGCCTCAAGGCCGATGCTATAGAAGAGTTGTGCCACCGTGTCGTGCAGGTCGCAGGCCAGTCGCTCCCGCTCTTGCAGACGGGCCACCTCCTCCGCCTTGGCGTAGAGACGGGCGTTCTCGATAGCCACGGTGGCCAGGTCGGCCAGGCCGGTCAGCAGCGCCTCGTCTTCCGGAGTGAAGGGTGGGTGTCCCTGCCGCTGTCCCAGGAACAGGCTCCCCAGCACGCGGTCGCGGAAGCGCAGAGGCACGCCCAGAAAGGGGCCAATCGGCGGGTGTCCCGGAGGAACTCCCACGCTGGCCGGGTGCTGGTCAATCTGCGCCAGGCGCAGCGGACGGCCCTTCTTGTGCGGCAGGCCCAGGATGCCGCGTCCCTGGGGCTGGGCGAGGCCGCACGGGGTAGGCCAGCCGTGGATGCGCAGGACTTCGTAGCGGGTCGGATCTTGCTCGTCGAGTACGAGTATGCCGCCGAACTCCGCCCCGCCGAGTTCCGCCGCCGTGTCCACGATCTCCTGGAGCAGAGGGTCCAGGTCAAGTTGGGCGGCGATGGAACTGGCGATACGCATCATGCGCAAGGCACATTCGGGCCGTTCGGTCTCAGGTGGTTTTGTCATCGGTCAATTTTCCCTGTTGCTCAGAAGCAGACCCATTTTATCACCTTATCGGCTGGCGCGCCAGTATCCTGCGCCGCCGTGAACAGGCGGCACTGGGAATTCCCCTCCCTCCATGGGGAGAGTTCTCTCGGAAAAGGGTAGTAGCCCAACCGTGTTGGGCGTTGTTTGGCCCAAGACGGCCAAAACGATTGGCAAGACGACCAAAACGATTGGCAAGACGACCAAAACGATTGGCAAGACGGCCAATGCGATTGGCCTGCTACCCGTCAGAAAGCACCTACTCGACTTTCCGAGAAATCTCGGCGGGGGGGCGGGGTGGGGGCCTCCAACCACGCGCATGGTAATGGCCCCGGCCGGGCACACTGCGGCACAGCGACCACGGCTCTGGCACTGCTCGCTGATGTGTGTCCGGCCGTCATTCAGGGAGTGAGTATGTTGAAGATGTGCTTGGAATAGCCGATGATGCCGGATGCCAGGGCCGGCGGGTTTCAAGTCTTCAGGTGACGTCGGCTTAAACATACGGCCCGGAGGTGCTCCCCGGGCCGGGTGCTTGTACCAGTGAGTGTCGCGTGACTTTCCGTCGTACCCGAGGTTGCTGCCCTGGACGCCGCCGCCTGGTTCACCTGCGCCTCGACCGCCGCCAGGCCTGCCTCGTCTCCTGCCGCCGTGGCTTCGTGGGTTTCTGGATCACGAAATCCGCGAAACGCCGCGAAAGTCACGAAACCCTTTCGCGCTTTTCGTGTTTCCCTTTCGTGTCCTTCGTGGTCCAAACCCTTATCCCAATTCCTCCAGCGACCGCCGTATCTCCTTCAACTCCCTGTCCGTGATGCCCCACAACTCCGCCGCTGCCTCGTCCACTTGCGCCTCTACCGCCGAGTGCAGCGGATTACCTATCTTCCAGTCCCCAATTCAATGGCTCTATTCTCTCCTTTGTGAACTCGTCACGGTAGGTAACGTAGCCGGTGTCGTCTACTGCAATTCGCGTCAGTCGAGCAAGCGTATCGTAGGTTTCTCTGAAGTATAACCCAATCTCAATCCTTTGAGCCTCTGGAAACCTCTCAACTGCTTGACGAAGAAGATGCTTCACAAACCGCTCGTATAAAGGCGAAGAGATCAACCGTTTCGTCAAGTGGATATCCATAAACAACACTTGTCTGTCAGTATATTGAATGAACGGATGCAATACGAGTCCATCCTCTTGATGAGATTCCCAGATGCTCTCACCCAACTCAGTAGCATCGGAATTGGTACCAAACCACTCGGTCGGAATATCCTCGCCCGTTCGTGCTCTTTCTAAACCTAGAGAATGGTCATGTCGAGCCTCAGTCAGGTGGAGTTCGGGCACATAAGTAAACTCCTCAAAATCGTTCGTCTTGTTTCTCGTGAAGGACCAGCGTGGTACTGATGATCCTAGGCGGTACACTGAAGTATCCTCGGCCTTTTCGAAAGCATTCAAAATGACGGGTCTGTATTCCTCGCAAGTGTGCGCCATGTGACGCAATGCCCTTTCGACTTGGTCATTTTCAGTCTCCGCCGGAACAACCAAAAGGGCATTCATAATGCCTTCACTGTCTTTGATGACGGACCATATTTGATAGCCAGGGCGTAAGATGGCCTGATAGCTCGTTATGGCGCTCCACCAATGAGTGGCTTTGGACTTAACGTCGGCAAGAATCTCAAGACGAAAGGATTCATCAGTAAAGGCAGATACAGCAAAGACGGCCAGCAGGAAAGCTGACGTGAAAACAGACACCTTGAAGATAGGTTCCCAGAGTGATGATTCCGGGACTAGACCTGTCCATTGCCGCACTATATCAGAAGGAAAAATGAGACACGAGAGCGTCAGGAGGTACGCAAGCATCGAAATGAAGAGCAGAATGAACAGAAACCCAGTCATCACCTGAAATCGCCATCGAAGTCGTCTGTTAACGAACGGCTCTACGTCGTCACCCAGCTTATCCAAATACTTCCATTCAGTTTCATACGCGATGGTTCCCCACTCCTCTATGCTTATCCAGTCTTTCTGCTGGCACAAGTGAAAGTGGGGGATACTACTCAAGACGGTAACTACGTTTTGCTCCTTCTTTGCCTGGACCAGAATCCGACCGAGTTCTTCACTTGACTCTTTGACGAAGAAGAGCACAGCGGGCAGCACGATCAAGATTGCTCCCAAGACCAGGCGCTCCCAGGCAAGCCGGCCTATGGTCTGCCAGATTTCCTCAGATAGGAACGAAAGCAGCACAGTGACGAAGAGAACCGGAGCGGCGAATCTCCAGGATGTCCAGGCTTGAGGTAACACCTTGCGCACCATTTTCAAAGCATCGAATGCCCAGACAAGTTGTGACCTTGCCGCAAACAGGATGAACAAGACAACAAATATAAGAAGCTGGATTCCAACTGAGAGGATGAAGTAGAGGAGAACCCCAGTGATGATAAGCGCTCCCAGAGCATAGAACAGGGGCAGCATCAGAATTGCCGCTCCACGTACAGTCCCAGCGTCTAACTCCTTGCCGGAACGCTGTCGCACGAATAGCACCAGCACCATTGCAATGAACCAGGCGACAAAACCCACAACAGGCGTTAACACAGAGATCCAGATTGGCTTCCCATACCGTACCAGTAGAACCGCGTTCGCCAGCATAGATAGGATTAGCCAACCGAACACAAATATATCGTTCAAGATACGCTCAGGCCCGAATGACTGGCCCATCTGCTTCCGCCGCCAGGGTGGGACAACTGCCAGCAACCCTTCCTGGTCAAAGTACTGTTCAAAGACCTGTAGCAAATCCATCTCTATCTCTACCCTAACTCCTCCAGCGACCGCCGTATCTCTTTCAATTCCCTATCGGTGATACTCCACAACTCCGCCGCCGCCTCGTCGACCTGCGCCTCGACCGCCGCCAGGCCGGCCTCGTCGCCCGTCGCCGCCAACTGGTGCGCCTGCTGCGACAGTGCCACCAGGCGGGTATGGATGGGGTTCCCCGCGTCGAACTTGGGAATACCTATCACTTTCAAAATATGCGTTGTGATGTCGGTGGTATAGCACAACGGCACTGCCACCGCAGGAGCAGAGTTTAGCGCTGCACAAACGAAGTGAGACTCAATCTCGCTTTGAAAGTCAATGAACTGTACAGTTTGATCCGGGATAATGAGCTTTGACGTCGCGCCAAATGAGGCTTGGCTGAAGACGCTACACTTCAGGAATGCTTTCTCACGAGCCCAGCCAACTTTGTAGGGCGACATCGTGTATGGGCCAACGTTGTAGATTGTGTAAAAGGGCGCGCCAGATTTTTGGAAGAACTTTCTGTAACCACTTCTGGCCACGAGGTCATCGCGAAACTGCTGTAGAAATGAAAAAGTGTCTGGTAAGTGGACCTTGAGCCAAGTTTCATCAATCCCTGTCCGGTTCTCAGGGTCTTGCGTGAGCAGTATGTGAACCGAAGGAAGAGCTTGCCATCTAGTTACATCGCGTCCTCGGAGGAGCGGATAAATCAGGTCTATCTCAACTGCTGCCTGAACCCGTCTCGCTTTTGCTCTACCTATGTTCCACAAGTTCTCAGCTACTAACTTATCATCCGGACGCCAACTGAGAATCCCTATCCAGTACACACCGTTGAACCAAGTGCAAGCACCTGAATATGCTCGGTAATCTGCTGCTGAAACAACCTTTCTCAGCGCCTTGAGCGCTGCCTTGCGGGCGGTCATCCAGGGGGAAGTCGGCGTCTTGCTGTCCACCGGCTGCGCCCACAGATTGGCCCGCGTCGTCTCGTCCATCACCTCGTCCAGCGGTTTGTCAATGTCCACGCGGGCGCGGCCCGTTCCCTTGCCCCAGAGCGTGTAGGGCACCGGGTAGCGGATCTTCTGCCCTCGCTGGCAGACCATCACGCTGGTGCGGTTGGTGGCTCCCTCGAAGGGTTGCAGGCGCGACATGTCATCCACGTGCAACACGCGCAGGTGTTCCCCCTTCTCGCCCAGCCGGAAGCGGCGGAAGCCATCGCCCGCCCCTTTTGTCTTGAAGACGGTCTGCGTGATGACGAAGCCCAGTTTGCCCCCCTTCTTCAGGTAGTGGTCAATGGAGGCGTAGGCAAAGAGCATGGCCAGGTCCTTCTTGCCCCCGCCCAGGCGTGCGGCGTGCCCCTTCAGGCTGAACAGGCCGTAGTCCACCCACAGTCGCTTGGTAGCCTTTCGATACTCGTCGCTCAGGCTCTCCCAGTTCACCCATGGCGGGTTGCCCACCACAAAGTCAAACTCCCCCACCAGCACCGGAGCAAAGGCGTTTTTGATGAGCCGCGCCCAGATACCGTTGCGCCCCTCCTGCTCCAGGGTGAGAAAGCGACGGTAGAGGGCCTCCAACGCCGTCTCGGTCATCGGCTGGCTCATGGTCAGTTCGCGGTGGGCGCGGGCCAGGAACTCCTCTGGCTCGTATTCGTCGCGCACGCAGTGCTCCAGCAGCGCCGAGAGATCGCCCATCTCGCCGGTCGTCACCGTCTCGCTGGGAATCTCGAAATCGCCGACGACGGTGTGCAGCCGGTAACTCTTGCCGAAGATGTCGGCTCGCTCGGTGGGGGTGAGGATGCTGTCACACATGTAGACCGGCAGGTCCACCGGCCCGCGCCGGTAGCGCAGCAGGTCGCCCAGGGCCAGCAGGTAGTTGGTGCGGGCGGCGATGACGCTGAGCGGGTTGAGGTCAAAGCCAACGATGTTGCGCAGCGCCGCTTCGAGCACGTCGGCGGGTGGGATGAGGTGGTCGGCACCGTACTGGCGCAGCCGCCGCAGGGCCAGGATGAGGAACGTGCCGCTGCCGCAGCCGGGGTCTATCAGCCGCTTGTCCGATTCCCCCTTGTAGCCCACCTGGTTCAGCAGCCGCTCGGCCAGCCAGTCGGGGGTGTAATACTCACCCAGGTCGTGGCGCAGTTTGCGCGGCACCAGGTATTGGTAGAGTTTCTTGAGCAGGTCGCGGGTGTGTTCCGGCTCCAGCGTGCTGGTGGCGGGCTCGAAATCGGCCAAGGTCCGGGCCATCGCTCGGATGCCGTCGGCCATTGAGACCTCCGAGGTTTCAGAAACCTCGGAGGTCTGAGTCTCCCACGCATCCAGATACCAACCGAAGAAGTCCCCTTCGAGAAAGTTGTTGATGCCCAGCAGGGCAAAGGTGCCGCCGTTCTCCAGGTTGGTCAACTCGCGGCGCAGTTGCTTGTCCGTCGCCGCAGGCAGCGCTGCGACGAAGGAGCCCACCAGCGCGCCGCCCTGCAAGGAGGCCAGTTCCACCGCCAGGAACTTCATCAGCAGCGCGTAGTAGGTGTGGACGGCGAAAAAGAGCGGCTTCAGTAGGGGCAATCCCTCGTGGTTGCCCATGCGGTCGCCCACCATCCGGTAGAGCGCCGCCAATTCGGGCGCGTCTCTCTCTGCCCTGCTCAACTCCTCGCCGTAGATGATGCCGAAGATGCGCTCCCACTCGGCGAAAAAGGTCGCCACGCGGGGATGATCGCGGTGGGCCTGCAGAGCGGTGTAGAAGACGTTGACCAGACGGGGGGCGACGTCGCCCTGCGGGCCGAAATCAGCGGCCAGCGCTTCGGGTGTGAGTGGCTTGCGCGAGAGGGAGCGCAGGTAGAGCAGCAGCAGTTCGATGCTCTCTCGTCCCACCGGCACCGGCCCGACCATCTGGAATCTGCCGGGCAGTTTGGCTAGACTTCCGAAGTCTGTCAGACTTCGGAAGTCTAAGAAGGTAGCCTGCGTGCCGGGCAGCGGCGGCAGGGGAGATTCCCGTACGCGCCCGCTGGCGGAGTAACGCAGGAACAGGATTTGCTCCCCGTCCAGCCCGATGCCGATCATCCTCTCCAACCCTTCGGCTACGCTCAGGGCAGGCCCTTCGGCTACGCTCAGGGCAGGTGCCTTGACCTGTTTGGCCCGTCCCCCGGCGCGGCGGGCCTGCGGTGAGCCTCGTCGAACCGCCAGGTCGGTCAGATACCGGGCAATTTGCTTGGCCAGCCTGATCGGGAAGCCCTTCTCGGCCAGGCGGCCCGGCCGCTTATACTCGATGACCGCGTGGCCGTAGACGGCATCGGCGGAACCGCTGAGGGTGGTTTTTTCGTATTCTGGTGTAGCCGTCAGCCCCAGCGCCTGCAAGGTTGCACCGAGGGCATGTTCGACACCCACGCGCAAATCCTCTTCGGAGTGGGCGCGCCCGGCGACCTGCCGAATGGTTTGGGCCAGATTCTCAGCAGCAATCAGATCGGAACTCATAGTCATCTCCCTGCATAGGTGGCAGACACAGGCAGATTATAGCCCAACGGCGGCACTTACACAAATGCCAGTTCTCCCTTCCAGCCACAACAAAAATGCCCGGCGCCTTAGAGGCGCCGAGCATCTGCAAAATCCTCCTTACAAAAGGCGGACTGGGAGCGGCTATCCTTCCAACGCCTCCAGTAGCGCCGGGAGAACCTCGGCCGGGTTCGCCTCCAGGCAGAGGTCGGCCACCTGGAAGATGGGGGCGTCGTGGTCGGGGTGGATGGCGGCGATGAACTTTGCCCCCTCGATCGCGGCGTTGTGGAATGTGTCGCCCCGGATGCCCACCGCCACGTAGACATCGGGCGCAACTGTCACGCCGCGCACGTCCACGATCTGCTCGGGCTCGATCCAGCCCGCATCTCGCGCCCCCCGGTCGCCGGCCACCTGGCCGCCCATTGCCGCCGCCAGTTGCCGCACCAACTCGAAGGCTCCGGCAGTCTTAGCCGAGCCGTCGCTCGCCTGCCTGCCGGCGGCCACGATCACCCGGGCCTGGGCAAGCGGAACCGGAGGCGGCTCAAAGCCCTCGGCCGGCCCCACCACGCGCACGGCCGGCACTACCGGTTCGACCTCGAGTGGGGTGGGGTCTCCCTTGCGGTAGGAATCAATGAAGGGAGCGGGGAAGGCTCCCGGCTCCACAGTGAGAAACTGAGGCCGGGCCTCGGGGCAGGCGGCGACTTCGAAGTACTCACCGCCGTAGATCGGGAAGGTGGCCACCACTGTCCGGGTGGCTTCGTCCAGGCTGGCCGCGACTACGTGTTCGATCAGCCCACCACCCAAACGCTGCGCCAGCCGTGGCGCTAACTCCTGCCCCTGCGTGGTGGTCCCGAAGATGACCACCTCCGGCTGCTCGGCCTGGAACAGATCTGCCAGCACCTTCAGGTAGGGCTCCAGCGCAAACTGGGCCAGCGAGGGGTGGTCGGCCACGCGCACGCCGTCGGCCCCCGCCTGGGAGAGGGGTTGGGCTGAATCCGCTACCCCCTCGCCCAGCAGTACCCCGTCGACGTAGGCCCCCAGCGCGTCGGCCAGGGTGCGGGCCGCGCCCAGTGCCTCCAGTGTCACCGGAGCCACCGCGCCGTCCACGACATCGGCCACGACCCAGATACCGCCACCGCCCTCAGCCTCGGAGACCTCCTCCTGCTGTGCCATCAGTAAGTCGAGATATGAAACGTCCATTGGATTCTCTCCTCTACCCGCGCGCTCGTTGCCGGAGCGCGCCTGCCAGTGCCTGGGCCATCTCCTCAGGCGTGCCGCTCAGTCGCACCCCTCGCTCCCGCTCCGGTGGGAAGTCCTGCCCCCGTTTCTCCAGGAGTGGTTGGAGCGCCGCTTCATCCACCAGGCCTGCCCTGCCACCGCGAGTACTCGTGGCGGTGAGCCCAGTCGAAGGAGCCTGCCCTGCCACCGCGAGTACTCGTGGCGGTGAGCCTGTCGAAGGGTCGCTCACGTCCCACTGCTCCAGTCCCTCCGCTATCTCCCCCACCCCTTTATAGACGTTGATCAGGCGAACGCCATCGGGGTAGCGGAGCTTGAGCGCTCCGGGCAGCATTGTGACCATCGCCGGCAAATCAGCCTCGACGGTCACGTAATCGCTTCCCTGCTGGAGAACAGCTTGTACCTTTCCTTTCGCTGATTCGCTGAATCGCTGAATCGCCACCTGCCAGGCGCCGACGATCTGGGGCCAGCCCAGCGCCTCGGCCAGCCGGGGACCCAGTTGACCCTGCCCGGTGTCCATAGTAGTTGCGCCGGTCAGTACCAGGTCCGCCCCTCCCAGCCGCTCCACTGCTGCTGCCAATACTCGGGCCATACTTGCGTCGCCGATGTGGGGCAAGTTGCCAACTTGCCCTACGAGGTAGATTGCCCGGTCGGCTCCGGTCGCCAGCGCCTGGCGGAGCACGTCGTCGTCGGGCAGCAGGCCCCGTGGGAGGGCCACCACCTCAGCGCCGGTGGCATCCTTGATGCGCAGCGCTGCCTCCAGCGCGCAGCGGTCGGCCGGCTGGAGGATATATTCCTCCCGGTTGACGAAGATGCGGCCCGCCCGCCGTTTGACCATGATTCCCCTGGGGTCGAGAACTCGTCCTAATGCCACAATGATTCTCATGGGCAACTCCTGTCGTAGTAAATGAGTAGATGAGTAAATGAGTAGATGAGTAAATGAGTAGATGAGTAAATGAGGACATGAGGAAAGAGGATACTCGTCTACTCCTTCCTCATCTACTCTTTCCTCATCTACTTCTTCTTTTACTCCTCATGGTCGAATTCGCACGCCGTGCTCGCGGAAGATGTTGCTGGCGATGACGATACGCTGGATCTCGCTGGTGCCCTCGAATATCTCCGAGATACGGGCGTCGCGGAAGGCTCGCTCAATGGGGAAGGCGCGTGTGAAGCCCAGCCCGCCGTGGATCTGGTGTGCCATGTCAATGGCGCGGGAGGCTACCTCGGAGCCATACATCTTGCACATCGCCGCCAGTTGGCCGAAGGGCTGGCCTGCATCCACA
The DNA here is from genome assembly GCA_030612185.1 of Anaerolineae bacterium. The sequence continues at coordinate 3,175 of JAUWOI010000046.1, read as the reverse complement.
AGCCAGGCCACCCGGTAGACCAGGCTGCGCAGCGCCTCGATCTCTGTGGCCATGTCCGCGATTTTCCACTGTACTGACTGCTTGTGGGCCAGTTCCAGGCCGAACTGCTTGCGGGTCTTGGCCCAGTGGATGGATGCCTCGAGTGCTGCCTGTGCCCCGCCCAGGCAGGCTGCGCTCAGTGTCAGCCGGCCCATGTCGAGCGACTGCATGAAAACGACGAAGCCCTCGCCAACCTTGCCCAGCACGTTCTCGTGGGGCACCCGCAGTTCCTCGAAGACCAACTCCGCGGTGCTCGTGCCCCGGATGCCCATCATATCCACTGCCCGGGCCACCGAGAAGCCTTCCCAATCGGTCTCGACGATAAAAGCGGTGATGCCGCCCCGGGCGCCCAGCGCCGGGTCGGTCACTGCCATCACGGTGACGATGTCCGCGTACCCGCCGTTGGTGATAAAGACCTTGCCCCCGTCCAGGAACCAGGAGTCCCCCTCGCGGACGGCACGGGTGCGAATGGCGGCGGCGTCAGAGCCAGCGTTGGCCTCGGTCAGCCCAAAGGCGGCGAATTTCTCCCCTCGCGCCAGCGGCGTCAGGTACTTCCGCTTCTGCTCGTCGGTCCCCCCCAGGTAGATCGCCATCGCGCCGATGCCGATGTGGGCACCCACGTTGGTCGCCGTGGAGGTGCAGACCCGGCCCAATTCCTCCATCAGGATACAGTAGCCAGCCTCGCCGGCTCCCATCCCGCCGTACTCCTGCGGGAAGCAGACGCCCATGAGGCCGATTTCGCCGAGTAAACGTATTTCCTCAAGAGGCACCCTGTGCTCCCGGTCAAGCGCCGCCGCTATAGGAGCGATCTCGGTCTCGGCAACCTCCCGGATCATCCGGCGCAGGGCAGTATGTTCTGGAGAAAACGTAAAGTCCATATTTCAGCCTCCTACGGCGTGATCTCGAGATCCAGATCGGCAAAGATCCGCTGAGCGATCCGGACATCATGCAGTTCTGTCGGCCCACCGATGATGCCCAGCGCGCGGGCATCACGGTACTTGCGGGCCATCGGGTAATCCTCCATGTAGCCGTAGCCGCCCATCACCTGAACCATACGGTTGGTGACGCTGCTGGCGACGTGGGCGCTGAAGGCCTTGACCACCGAGGCGTCGAAGGAAAAGTCACTACCCTGATTGGCCAGCCATGCAGCGTGGTAGACCAGGTAGCGCAGGGCCTCCACTGCGGTCAGCGCCTCGGCCACGTAAGATTGGAGGGCCTGCTTCTTGGCAATAGGGACGCCGAACTGTACCCGCTCGGTGGCGAACTGGGCTGCGGTGTCCACTGCTGCCTCGGCCACCCCTAACCCGGCTGCCGCTAGCGCGACCGCCATACGATCCTGAGCCTGCTGTGCCACCGTCCATCCCCCGCCGGTCTCACCAAGCCGGTTGGCCTGTGGCACCCGGCAGTGTTCCAGGTAAAGCGTGTTGAAGGTCACGCTGCGCAGCCCCAGCGTCGGCTCCCGGTAGCCCACCGTCAGCCCGGTGGTGTCCTTGGGGACTAAGAATGGTTCGACCCCCTCTGATCCTTGGGCAAAGACCAGAAAGAGACCAGCGATCTCGCCGTTGGCGACCCAGGTCTTGACGCCATCGAGCAGGCAGTCGTCGCCGTCTGGCGTAGCGCGGGTCTGGAGCGCCATCGCGTCGCTTCCAGCGTCTGGCTCGGTGAGGGCGAAAGCGCCGATCACCTCACCGGCAGCCATCAGCGGGAGCCATTCCTCCTTCTGGGCGTCGGTGCCGTGGGCCAAGATGCTCATCGCCACCAGGCTCACGTGCGTCGCCAGTGTCACGGCGGTGGACATGCAGTCTTTGGCCAGCGTCTCGATGAGCAGGGCATAACTGACCCCGTCAAGTTCCGCACCGAAGTAATCCTCCGGCAGCGTTGCCCCCAGGAAACCCTGATTGGCCGCCTTGCGGAGCACATCCAGAGGAGGTTTCTCCTCATGATCAATCTCCTCCGCTATGGGCGCGACCTCCTTGGCGGAGAAGTCACGGAACATGGCGTGGAACATCTGCTGTTCTTCACTAAGAGTAAAGTCCATAGCCAGTCCTCCTGGGCTGCTACATTGGTACATTGGTATATTGGTAGATTGGTATTGGTACATTGGGTGCTCTACCAATCTACCAGTCTACCAGTTTCCCCATCTACCAGTCTACCGATCCTTGAACTGTGGCTGCCGCTTTTCGAGGAAGGCGCTGAGCCCCTCGAGAGGATCTTCCTTCTCCGCCAGGATCACGAACTGCTCCGCCTCGATCTTGAGCCCCTCCTCAATGGAGACTTGTAGTCCCTCGGAAACGGCCCGCAGCGCGGCAGCAGCGGGGAACTTGGACTTGGAGACGATCTTGCGAGCCAGACCCTGCGCCTCCTTGAGCACCGCCCCGGCCGGCACTACCTTGTTCACCAGGCCTACCCGGTACGCCTCCTGGGCAGTGATCATGTCACCGGTGAGGATCAACTCGATGGCCTTCCCTTTGTTCGTGAGGCGGGCCAGTCGCTGTGTGCCACCCCAGCCGGGGATGATCCCTAAGTTGATCTCCGGCTGCCCCAGGCGGGCGCGGTCGGAGCAGATGCGCATATGGCAGGCCATCGCCAACTCCAAGCCACCGCCCAGGCAGAAGCCGTTAATGGCGGCGATGATCGGCTTGGTGGCTTTCTCGATCTTGAGGAAGGTCCTATGCCCCCGCTCTAAAAAATCGCTGGCAGCGGTGTCCTCGGCCTTTTCAAACAATGCCTTGATCTCGGGGATGTCCGCCCCGGCGATGAAGGCGTTGGTGCCACCACCGGTGATGATGATGGCCTTGACCTCGTCGTCCGCCAGCAGTTCGTCCAGTGCCTGCTCCAACTCGGTCACCACCTGCGTGTTGAAAGAGTTGACCGGCGGGTGGTCAATTGTCAGCACCGCGATCTTATCTGCGACTTCGGTTCGGATGTTTTGCCAGTCTCCCATTATTCGCTCCTTATGTTGGTGTATTGGTACATTGGTATATTGGTATATTGGTACTGTCCATTCGCTGAAATTAAAACGACTTTCGCGAATTCTTGCCTAAAAGGGCGTTTTTTGGCATTATTTTGACAGAAATTGCAATAGAAAATGTTGAAAACGCCTACTTGTTGAAATTTACCTTGTTCAAGCTAACTG
>JAUWOI010000163.1 GCA_030612185.1 Anaerolineae bacterium | reverse complement strand
ACGTGACGGCGTCCTCCAGGTGGAAGTCACCGCTCGCCAGGCGGGCCAGTCGGGTGATATGAGCCCCGCAATTGAGGGCCTGTCCCAGGTCATGGGCCAGCGCGCGCACATAAGTCCCCGGCGAGCAGGTTACCTCCAGCGTGCACTCCGGCGGATCCCAGGCAGTGAGTTCCAGGCGAAAGATTTCCACCTGGCGCGCCTTGATAGGAAGCCTTTCCACATCGACGCCTCGGCGGGCCAGCCGGTGAAGCGGTGTGCCCTTGTGTTTGACTGCTGAGTACATCGGCGGTACCTGCGCGATCGAGCCCCGGAACTGTGCCAGCGCTACCTCGACCTGGGCGCGGTTCGCCTTGACCGGCGCTTCCGCCACCACCTGTCCATCGGCGTCGTAGGTGTCGGTGGTGATCCCCAGACACAAGCAGGCGCGGTAGACTTTCTGGCCGGCCATCAGGTACTCGGCCACGCGGGTGGCCCGCCCGACGCAGACGAGCAACACGCCGGTTGCCAGCGGGTCGAGCGTGCCGGCGTGTCCCACGCGGCGGATGCCGGTCAGCACGCGAACGCGGTCCACGACGTCGTGGGAAGTCGGGCCGCGGGGTTTGTTGATGTTGAGGATCCCGTCGCTCATAGGTGTGTTGTCGGGCATGCCTGGGAAGCGTGTTGCATCTTATGTATGGCGCTGGCGAGCCAAATCGGCCCGAAGGGCAGCCATCACCCGGGCCTGGGCTTCCCCCAGCGGTCCGGGGAGATTGCAGCCGGCGGCAAGAGCGTGGCCGCCGCCACCCAGTTGGAGTGCCACCTGTGCGACGTCGAATCCGGGCACTGCGCGTAGACTGACCTCGATGCGGCCGTCCTCGCGCTCGACGAAGACAACGGCGACGTCAGCATCGTCGCCACTGACGAGGAAACTGACCAATCCTGCGTCACCGTTGCCCGCGTAGCCTGCCGTGCGACGTATTGCCAATGGGATGCTGGTCCAGATCACACGGTCTTCGATGTGCAACTGGGCCAGTGTTGCCCCCCACAGGCGGATCGCAGTTGTAGGACGGCGGTCAAGGGTGTGATGTGTGACGTAAGGGAGCGATGCTCCGGCCTTCATCAATCGTAGTGCGGCATCCATCACCTGGATGGTGACATTGCTTGTGCGGAAGCCGCGCGTGTCGGCGACGATGCCAGTCAACAAGCAAGTGGCCAGTTCGGCGTCGAGCGGAAGGGCCATGTACTCCAGCAGCCGTAGCACGACCTCGGCGGTGGACGAGGCATGGTGGTCCACCAGATTGACGTCGCCAAAATCTAGATTGGTCAGGTGGTGGTCAATGTTGAGCAGCGGTACACTCCTGAAAGTCGGCATCTGCGGAAAGTGGCCGAGCCGTTTCAGGTCGGAACAGTCGAGGGAGATGACAAGGTCGAAGGATGCACTAACGTCTTGCACTACGGCCCCGACATAGGGAATGTAGTTGAAGCGGGCAGTAACGGGGTCTGAGCAAGCCATGATTGGTTCCAGGTCTTCGTGACGTAGTGCCCAGCCCAGACCCGTAAGGCTACCGATGGCATCGCCGTCGGGGGCGATGTGACATATAAGCAGAGGGCGGTGGGCCGACCGGATAAGTTGGCTAGCCTGTTTCAGGGTTGTGTTCTTGTTTGTCGTCACTGAGCCTCAATTCGTCGAGGATGCTGGCGATGTGTTCACCACGCTCTAGCGAGGGATCGTAGTGGAAGACCAGTTCTGGAGTATTGCGCAGCCGCAGCCGGCGACCCAACTCGTGCCGCAGCCAGCCGGCTGCGCTTTCCAGGCCGGCCTGCACCTCCGCTTGTGCCTCGGCTCCGCCCAGCACGCTGAAATGCACATCCGCGCGGAGGGCATCGGGCGTAATGGTCACGTCGGTGATGGTGACCATCTGCAGGCGTGGATCGTTGGCTTTCCGCCCCAGAAGGTCTGTCAGGTGAGTACGGATCAGGTCAGAGACCCGGCGTTGATATCTTTTGCTCATGCCACGCTCGACTCGTTACGCAATTTCCTGCCTCTCCTTCACGTAGAACTGGATCACGTCGCCGACGGCGAAGTCGTTGAAGTCCTCCAGCCCCACGCCACACTCGAAGCCCGTTCGCACCTCTCGCGCATCCTTTTCGAACCGCTTGAGCGAGGTGACATAACCATCGTACAGTTGCTTCTCGCCTCGCAAGACACGTGCGCGGGCGTTGCGCCGCGCCTGCCCCTGGCGAACGTGACACCCGGCCACGGTGCCGACTTTGGGAATGTTGAATGTGTCTCGTATCTCGGCCTCGCCGATCACTACATCCGCGTAGGTCGGCTCCAGCAGCCCCTTGAGAGCTTTGTCCACCTCGTCTATCAGCTTGTAGATTATGTCGTAGGTGCGGATGCTCACGCCTTTGCTCTCCGCCAGGCGGCGGGCAGCCGGATCGGGGTATACCTGGAAGCCGACGACGATAGCGTGGGTGGCGATAGCCAGGTTGATGTCCGATTCGCTGACGGCGCCCGCAGCGGCGTGCAGAATGTTGACCTTCAGGTCCTCATCGCCCAGTTTCTCCAGCGAACTGACGATAGGCTCAATGGAACCTTGGACGTCGGTTTTGACAATCAGGGTGAGTTCTTTGGTCTGTCCGGCCTGGATGCGGCGGGAGAAGTCATCGAGAGTGAAGGCCTTGGGCGGGGCGGCGGCCCGGGTGGTCAGTTTTTCCTTGCGCCTGGCGACGATGGCCCGCGCAGTGCGCCTGTCAGTCACAACCTTGAACATATCCCCCGCCTCGGGTACGCCGGAGAGGCCCATGATCAAGGCCGGTGTCGAGGGTAGTGCTTCCTGAATGGGACGGCCGGCCTCATCAAGCATCTTGCGCACGCGGCCGTGAACCAGGCCAATCACCACGGTATCGCCCACGCGCAAGGTGCCGTTCTGTACCAGCACAGTGGCGGTCGCGCCATGGGCACGGTCCAGGTGTCCCTCCAATGCTGTCCCCACAGCGGGCCGGTCGGGGTTGGCCTTGATCTCAACAGAATCCACGATGAGCAGGATGGCTTCCAGTAGGTCGTCCAAGCCGGTTTTCTTCTTCGCTGAGACGGGGACGCACAGCGTGGTTCCTCCCCAGTCGTCGGAAACCAGGCCCATATCGGCTAACTGTTGTTTCGTCAAGTTGGGTTGGGCGGTGGGTTTATCTGTTTTGTTGAGAGCGATGATGATGGGGACGCGGGCAGCCCGGGCGTGACTGATGGCCTCAACAGTCTGGGGCATCACACCATCGTCGGCGGCCACGACCAACACAGCGATGTCGGTGGTGTGAGCCCCCCGGGCACGCATCGCGGTAAAGGCCTCGTGGCCCGGGGTGTCAATGAAGGTGATACTGCGTCCATCGTGCTCGACTTGGTAGGCTCCAATGTGTTGTGTGATCCCTCCTGCCTCACTGTCCAATACGTCGGTGTGGCGGATGGCGTCCAGCAACGAGGTCTTACCGTGATCCACGTGGCCTAGAACGGTGACAACCGGCGGCCGAGGTTTGAGTTTCGCCGGGTCTTCGCTGGCGTAGAACCGTTCCCAGAGCAGTGTCAGTCCCTCTTCAGCGGGTTCCTCAGAGATAAGCGGCGTTTCCTCCCTGGGCTCGAACCCCATCTCCTGGGCTACGATGGCAGCCGTTTCGTAATCAATCTGCTGGTTGATGTTCGCCATGATGCCAGCGTTCATCAATTCTTTGATCATGACAATGGGGCTAACATCCATCAGTCCAGCCAATTGGCGCACTGTCAGGAAGTCCGGGATCTCGACTATTCGCTTTTCCTGTGCCTCTACCTGCTTACTCATCTATACTCACTCCCTTCACTGCTTCCTCACTCTCCTCTGTTCCCGTTGCCAGGAGGCGAGGCAACCCAGCCGCATATTCCCGCAACTGGGCTTCGGTTTCAGTGGTCAGCGTTGTCTTTAGTGTCCGCCCCAGTTGCTGCTGTGCCAGTGCTGTCTCCCAGCAACCGCGCTGACGGCACAGATAAGCCCCTCGTCCACTGCGCTTGCCCGTCTCGTCTACCATCACCACACCCTCGGCCCCACTTGAAGAAAGCCGCACAATGCGCACCAACTCCCGCTTGGGCCGCACCGTGCGGCAGGCAACACAGGTGCGTTGCGGAACATGCTTGAGTCGCCGTGGTCGCTTGCCCATACAGTCATTACCCCAGGTACTCTTCCCACTCGCCAGGGCCCTCGTCCCTCTTGCGCCGGCGGAGAGCGACGGTCTCACCTAACTCCTCATCGTAGACCAGTTGCCGGCGGAGGCGGCGCTCTCGCCTACGCCCTTCCTCTAATTCAGCCTCGGTTTCCCCTTCTTCCTCGACTGAGAATTCTTGAACCGGCGCCAAGGCCGGGACCTCTTCGGCTTCGGTTATGGCTTCCTCAACCGGTGTTTCCTCAACGGCTTCCAAAGCGACCTCTGGCGTAGGTACTTCTTCCTCTAAGGCTTCTTCTATGGTCGCTTCCATTTCTATGGCAGATTCTGCGGCCACCACCTCTACAACTGCGACCGGTACTTCTGCCTCCACCTCGGCGGCGGTCTCCTCCTCCGTAGGAATGACCTCCTCGACCTTCGGCAATGCCAATGCCTCAATGCATCGCTTGACCTCGGTCAGGCTCTTGGGGCCAATGCCATCCAGTTTCAGCAGCCCTTCGTCTCCCTCGGCCAGGCATTTCATCACATCCCCAACGGTCGTCAGCCTGGCTTGTTCCAGGTGACCAAACACACGTGTGCTGAGGTCTATCTCGGTCAGCGAAATCTCGTGGGACTGGGGTGGGATGAGAGCGAGGGCGGCTTCGATAGCCGCGCGGCGCTCAACCTCGGCGGCATCAATGACTGCACGACGGACTGTCTCTTCTGCCATAAGACGCGCTCGTTCGGCGTCGCGTATCGAAGCGTAATAACCCCCAACCCCCTCGATTACCTGCCGTAGGGTGCGAAGTTCTTCGCCATTATAGGGCAGCCTCTCTTGTTCGTACCGGCGCAGAATACCGGCGACGGTGGGAAGCAGTTCAGCCACCAGGCCCAGAGCGGGCAGGACGTCGGGGTCTTCGTTCACCTGCTGCAACGCCCATGTAGCCGCCTCGGTGACGCTCTGAATGTCAATACGCCAGCCGGTCAGTTTCGCTGCCAACCGAGCGTTCTGTCCGGCCCGCCCGATGGCCAGCGAGAGTTGCCCGTCGGGCACGACTACGCTAGCGGTCTTCCCCTCGGCCGGGGCCTCCTCCAGTTGCACGCTCAGCACTTTGGCCGGGCTGAGTGCCTTGGCAATGAAAGTGCCTGTGTCAGGGCTCCACTCGATGATATCAATCTTCTCACCACCCAGTTCGTCTACAATTGACTGGATGCGCACACCACGCATGCCTACACAGGCTCCCACCGGGTCTACTCCGGGCTGGCGGGCAGCGACGGCGACCTTGGAGCGGGAACCCGCCTCGCGGGAGATGGATCTGATCTCGACCGCGCCGTTGAAAATCTCGGGCACTTCCAGTTCCAGCAGCCGGCGCAGCATATTCTTGTGGTTGCGCGAGACAGTAACTTGTGGGCCACGACCGGTCTTGCGGACCTCCAGCACGTAGGCCCGCAGGCGCTGATGAAGGGTGTAACGCTCGCCGGGCACCTGCTGGCTGCGCGGCAAGAGCGCATCAGTGCCTTCAAGGTGCAACCTCACGGCCTGCGGCGTGATGCTCTGCACCGTGCCGTGGACAATCTCTCCTTCCTGCTGGACATAACGAGTGTATTGCGCTTCCCGTTCGGCTTCGCGGATGCGTTGCAGGATGACCTGCTTGGCGGTCTGCGCCGCGATGCGCCCGAAGTTCTTGGGGGTGCTTTCAACTATCACCTCATCCCCCACTTCGACATCAGGCTGGATAACACGCGCGTCCGCCAGAGTAATCTCCTGTTCAGGATCAGTGATTGTCTCTACCACCTGCTTCTCGACGAAGATACGCGCCTGTCCGGTCTCCAGGTCAATCTGGCTCGTAACATTTTGGGGGGTGTTGGCATCGCTGTCGCGCCGGTAGGCGGACACCAACGCCACCTGCAGGACATCAAGCACGACTTCCCTGGATAAGCCGCGATCGCTACAGATTTGATTGAATGCCAGTAAGAACTCCGACTTCATCATCCTTCTCCTGCTGACGGGGATATGTGATTCCCCGCTTGGTCGCAAGCCAAATTTGTTGAGCGGCTCATAGTTAATCACCGTCTCTCAATATTCTGCTGAAGCCGCCGGGTCAGCGACTCGGCGGAGCAATACGGGCAGTTTTATGCCTTGGTGTCCATATACGAAGAAAAGTGGGGTTTGCCCACTTCTCCCACCCCGCCCATATCCACTTCTCCGCCACCCCGCCCACGTACTGACTAAATTATAACATAGACGCCTTGAACGCGCAAGTAGTTTCAGCCGCGATTGGCCTTTTTGCGTTTTGTGGCCCATGCCTGGTTGTGCTATAATTACATATCAGAGTTGGCACGGAAGTTGTCGGCTGAATTAGTAAATGTGGCCTTGCAAGGGTCTCATAACACACGTCACAGCAAGGAGGGATCAATGGCTGAGGAGAAGTTGACCTTGCGAAACCGCATCGTCGGCCTGTTGCTGCGCGATGCACGTGAGCAAGCCAGGAAGACCAAGCGGGAATGCGCAACTGCGTTAGGAGTTTCCACCAGCACCATCACAGCGTATGAGAAGGGACGGAAGCCCATCTCTCTGCCGGAGTTGGAGGTGCTGGCCTACGTACTCGAGACTCCGATAATGCGTTTCTGGGAACGGGATCCGGAACTTGGGACGGAGGAAGAGCCGCTGCCGCTACGGGAGGTGCTGGCTCTGCGCCATCGCATCGTGGGGGCGCTCTTGCGCCAGGCCCGGCTGGAGGCCGGGCTCTCCCAGAAGGAGTTGGCGAAGGTGGCGGGCTGCTCAGTCAGCCGTCTCTCCGCCCACGAGCACGGGGAGCAGCCTATCCCGCTGGCGCGATTGGAGTTACTGGCGCAATATCTGCATTTGCCTCTGGAGTACTTCCTCGATGATCAAGAGGGGCCGGTGGGAGAATGGCATCGGCAGCAGGATGTCTGGCGCCTGCTCCACGAACTTCCCAGAGAGGTGCAGGAGTTTGTCATTCTGCCCATTAACATCAAATACCTGGAAGTGGCGATGAAACTGGCCCAGATGCCGGCCGGGGGGCTGCGCGCCATTGCCGAAGGGCTGCTGGATATTACCTATTGATTGTAGACTGCAAATTACAGATTGGGGGTGCAGTGATGGACGAGACGACTTCTGCACAGAAGTTAAAAGAAGAAGGGCTGCGGCTGTTTCAAGAAGGGTTATACGAAGAAGCCGCCACTAGGTTTGCACAGGCCCAAGAGATGTTCGCCACCGAGGGGAACGAGGTCGAGGCGGCCGAGATGGTGAATAACCTGGGTGTGATTTACCGGCTGCAGGGTAAGTGGGACGAGGCGACGGCATCACTGGACGAAGCCAGAGCGGCCTTCGTCCGCCTGGGCGACCACGACCGTGAGGCACAAGCACTGGGCAATCTGGGTGGGTTGTACGCCAACAGGGGCGAACGCGCCAAGGCGCAGGAGTGTTTGCGCCAGGCAGCCGACATCTTCGCCGGATTAGGCGACGCTCAACGTCAGGGTGAGACGCTGCTGGCGATGGGGGTGCAGATGTGGAAGGCGGGCGACCGCAATGCTGGCCTGGCGGCCTACGAGGCTGGCCTGCAGACGCTGCGAAAACCGACTGCCAGCCAGAAGACGCTGCGTGGCCTACTCAGCCTGCGCACCAGGTTGCTGAAAGGCAGCAGTTAGTAGTTAGCCGTCGGCGGTCAGCAAAGGATACCGGCTAACTGCTGCCTGCTAACGGCTGATTGGACTAACTCCGCAGCGTCGCGCCCAGTTCCCGCTCCAACCGGCGGATGATCTTGCCCCGCAGTTTGGCGACTTCCCGGTCGGTCAGCGTACGATCGTCCGCCTGGTAGGTGAGGCGGTAGGCCAGGCTCTTCTTGCCGGCTCCCACCTGCTCGCCCCGATAGACGTCGAACAGCACGACTGAGCGCACTAGCGAAGAGCCGGTCTGGGCGATGATGTCACGCACGCGCACCGCCGGCAGGCCCTCGTCCACCACCACCGCCAGGTCCTCGTAGACCGGCGGGTGGATTGAGATAGAGGCCATCCTGCACGGTGCACCCCAGGCCGCCAGCAGCCTATCCAGGTCAAACTCTAACGCGCAGACAGGTTGCGCTGGCAGGTCGAATGGTTCCCGCACCAGAGGATGCAACTCCCCCATCACGCCCCCCACGTCCTCCCCGACGCTTACCTGCGCACACCGGCCCGGATGGAAGGCGGGGTGCTTGCCAGGTTCGAACGTCCCCTTCAGCCCCAGTCCGGTCAGTAATGCCTCCACCACTCCCTTGAGGTCATAGAAGTCCACCGGCGTGCGGTCCTGTCCCGCCATCCAAGAGCGGGCATCTCGCGGGCCAGTCGTCACAATGCACAGGTGACATGGCTCGTTTGGTAGCGTTTGCCCCTCCACCGGCAGGTAAACCGCGCCGACCTCGAAGAGGGACACGCGATCGAGAAAGCGCAGGTTCTCGCGGGTGGTGTTGAGCAG
>JAUWOI010000045.1 GCA_030612185.1 Anaerolineae bacterium | reverse complement strand
AGGGGACGCCACTGACGGTGACGGTGGACAGCACAGGCTACACCACAGGCACTTTCATAGGGAGCATCACAGTGACCGCTACGACGACCGACGTATTGGATGCGCCACAGACAGTGCCGGTGACGCTGCTCGTCGTGCCGGAGGTATTCCGCATATACCTCCCGGTCATGCTGCGCTCCGCGCCTTGACATAGATACCCCTTGCCCTGTCTACGGTAAATCCGTCAATCTCAAATCAACAAATCTTAAATCGCCCCTGGCTTGTGTTTCCCATTTTGCAGGAGTTGAACTATAATAGCGGAGATACTCTTGACTGACTGAGAAGATGAAACCAAGTACCAGGCAGTTGCGTAATATGTGTAGGTGTGGAGACTGATCAGAAGACTAGTCAATCCGAGAACAAGGAGGAATGTAAAAATGGGAGACATCTACGAGAAAGTAAAGGACAGCCGCACGGCGGTGGAAAAATTGACCAACTTCATTCCCGGCTGGAGCGGATACCAGGAGCGCCAGACCCGGCGCAAGGCCGATCAACTCCTGCGCCAGACGCTGGCCGAGAAGTTGGCCGGTCAGCGCCAGCGGCTCGATGTGGCGCAGAAGGACTTGATCAACCATGGCAAGATGGACTTGCTGGACGACGTCGGCAGCGCCGTGACGCAACTCCAGACCTTCATCGATCGCGTCCGCCTGGCCAGTTATGGCTACTCCGGGCTGTTCGACGCCGCGAAGGTCAACGAGGCCGAATTGGAGCAGATGTACAACTTCGACGCGGCGTTGTTCGAGTACGTAGAGCGACTGGACGCGGCGAGCGACCGGTTGCGGCAAGCCATCCCCAGCGGCGAGGGGCTGGTCGAGACGATCCGCATCGTCCAGGACATCTGCCGCGAGGCCAACAGCACGTTCGACCAGCGCGAGCATGTGATCCTGGGAAGCGTGTAGAAAAGAAACCAGGTTTTTCGGAAAAAACCTGGTTTCTGGACACCTGATACTAGTAAGGAGGCAAAGTACAATGGCACGTATCTTCGATATTGTGGAGTTTGTAGACGAAGCCGGCACCGAGATGGTACATCGCATACCCCAACGGGGGTCCGGTGACTTTCGTCTAGGTTCGCAGGTGATCGTCCGCGATAGCCAGGCGGCGGTTTTCTTCCGCGACGGCCGAGCGCTGGACACCTTTGGCCCAGGCCCTCACACGATCGCCACCGCCAACATCCCGCTGCTGGTGGATCTGGTCGGCAAAGCGTTCTCTGGGGAGACCCCCTTCAAGGCTGAGGTCTACTTCGTCAGCCTGCGTGAGTTCACGGACATGAAGTGGGGTACCCCGACGCCCATCACGATCAAGGATCCGATTCTGGGGATGGCTCGTGTGCAAGCGCGTGGCTCCTACGCATTGCAGATCGCGGACCCGCAACTTTTCATCAACAAGATCGTCGGCACGCGGGGTATTTACCACACGTCCGAAATTCAAGGTTTCTTCCGCTCTATGATCCTGACCAAACTGACCGACCTGGTAGGCGAGATGGGCAAGTCGGTGATCGAACTGGCCGGGATGGCGGAAGAACTGACAATGGGAGTGCGGGCCAAAGCAGCCGAGGAATTCGGTGCCCGGGGCGTCACCCTGACGTCGGTCTACGTCGAGTACCTTGGCCCGACTGAGGAAACGGCCAAGGCGATTGACGAGCGGGCATCGATGGGCGCGTTGGGCGACATGGGTGCCTACATGCAGTTCCAGGCAGCGCGGGCCATGCGCGACGCGGCTCAACAGCCCGGTGGTGGTGGCCTCGCCGGTGCGGGCGTGGGCCTGGGCGCAGGAATGGGCATGGGCGCGGCCATGGCGCAGATGATGTCGCAGAGTACGCAGCAGCCAGCCCAGCAACCAGCGCCGGCAGCCCCGGCGGCTCCTGCCACCCCCAAGACGGCGGCGGATATCCAGACCACGTTGGACAACCTGGATATGCGGCTGGCCGCAGGCGAGATCAGCGAAAAGATCTACGAGAAACTGTACGCCAAGTGGGATGCCCGGCTGAAGGAGTCAGGCGGATAAGACAACAGAGCCCCGGCGCAGGGGTGTCGGGGCTCTGTTTATGGAGTGACGACACCCAGGGCCTCAGCCAGCCGGCTGTGCGTATCGGCTGGCAGCGGCTTGAGTTTCCCCGGTCCCCGCAGCCACGCTTTCACTTTCTTGCCGTAGAAGGCCGGCACAGGCGAGGCGGCGGCGTCCAGCGTGACCTCGGGGTTGACGAAGACGATGGCCGCCCGCACGGGTACCTCGACGTCGGGCAGGTGACGGGCCAGGTGGCGCTCCAGTCTGTGCGCCTGGCGCCCGGCCTCGACGTCGGGCCCGCCCAGCCCCTCCTGGCCCGCGAATTGCCGGAAGAACTTACCCCGTTGGCGATGTTTCCACCGGCCTTCCTTTTGGCAGGTCACCTGCCCTCCCTGCGCCTTGACCACGAAGACGGTGCAGCCGCCGGGTTCCAACAGAACGTGAGAGGCGGGCAGAACGTACTGCAATAGCGCATACTGGTCGTTCAACCCCTTGAGGACTCTAGCCAGCGCGCCGTGGTGGGCCATAGGGCTGATGTAACGGTCGGCGAAGAAGCCCCCCACCACCGAGAGGATGACGCCCAGCCCCACGCTCAGCACCATCGGCACGAGCCACTCAGGCCTGATCCACGAGAGGATCAGACCAGCCAGCAATGCCAGCAACCCAGCCAGTGTGGCGTACTGACCGATGAAACTAAACACACGGATACGGCGTTCGTTGCGAATAATGCGCATTCTTACTCCTCGAAGCGGCCTAATACCAGACAGGCGTTCTGCCCGCCCAGGCCGAAGGAATTGGAGAGGGCAAGACGCACGTCGGCTTTGCGCGCTCCCTCCGGTACGTAGTCCAGGTCACACTCCGGATCGGGGGTCTCCAGGTTAATCGTCGGGTGGATGATCCCTTGCTCGACTGTCAGTACACACGCGGCAGCCTCGATGGCTCCGGCTCCCCCCATCGCGTGGCCGATCATGGATTTGGTCGAACTGATAGGAATCTCGTAGGCACGCTCGCCGAATACCCGCTTGATCGCCCGGGTCTCAATCGGATCGCTGATCGGCGTGCTGCTGCCGTGAGCATTGATGTAGCCCACATCATCCGGTGTCAGGCCAGCATCGTCCAGCGCCCACCGCATGGCCCGGCTGGCCCCCATCCCTTCCGGGTCGGGCTGTGCCACGTGGAAGGCGTCGGATGATGTTGCCTGACCCAACACCTCGGCGCGGATGCGCGATCCTCGCGCCCGGGCGTGTTCCAGCGCCTCCAGGACAAACAGCGCCCCACCCTCGCTGTAGACGAAACCGTCTCGCCCGGCATCGAAAGGGCGGCTGGCACGTTCCGGCTCGTCGTTACGGGCGGAGAGTGCCCGCATGGCACAGAAACCGGCGATAGGAGCGAAGTGGATCAGTGCCTCCACGCCCCCACAGATCACCACATCGGCCGCGCCACGGCGTACGATCTCGGCTGCCTCTCCCACGGCCTGCGTGCCCGTCGCGCAGGCGGCGACCACTGTGCTGATAGGTCCCTTGGCCCCGGCCCAGTGGCTCACGTGATGGGAGGGCATGTTCGCCAGAGACGAGGTGATGATGAACGGGCTGATGCGCGCCAGCCCCTTGGCACGGAATGTATCCACCCCCGCGATGGCGCGATCGAGGCCCCCGACGGCGCTGCCAACCAGCACGCCCACGCGTTCCTCGTCGGCCAGGGGCAGGCTGAACCCCGCGTCCGCCAGTGCCGCCTGGGCCATCGCAATAGCCACCTGTGAGCAGCGTGCCATGCGCCGCGCTGCCTTGAAGTTAATGTAGCGCGTGGGATCAAAGTCCTTCAGTTCGCCAGCGATGCGCACGGGTAACCCCGAGGCATCAAACTGGGTGATGGGACCGACGCCGGATCGCCCGGCCAGCAGACCCTCCCAGGTCTCCTCCAGCGTCAACCCCAGCGGGGTCATCGCGCCCATACCGGTGACAACTACACGCCTGCGCTTGTTCATGTCTGCTCCTGTGTCAGTCCGTCGCGAATCGCTTCTACCACCCCACCCTGTACTGCCTTGCGCGCCTGTCTGATGGCGTTCTTGATTGCGCGTCCGTTGGAACGCCCGTGGGCCACGATCACCACACCATTGATGCCCAGCAGCGGCCCCCCACCAACCTCGAAGGGGTCAACTCGCCGTGCCATGCGTCTGAAGGCTGGTTTCGCCAGTAGCCCCCCGACCGTCGTCAGCACACTGGCCTTGATCTCGTCGCGGATGAGGTCGGTCAGCATTTTGGCCGTGCCCTCGATCGTCTTGATAAAGATGTTGCCGGTGAAACCGTCGGTGACAATGACGTCGGCGTGGCAGGCGGCCGCCTCTTTGGGTTCGACGTTGCCGATGAAGTTCAGGCCAGAGGCGATCAGCAACTTGGAAGCCTCTTTGACCAGCGTGTTCCCCTTGCCCGGCTCCTCGCCGTTGGAGAGCAGTGCCACCCGTGGCCTGGCGCAGTCCAACACGGCCCGCGCATAGATGTCGCCCATCAGCGCGAACTGGAGCAGGTATTCGGGCCGGCAGTCGGCGTTAGCGCCGATGTCGAGCGCGACGGCGCGGCCGGCGGGCAGTGGCAGGATCGCGGCCAGCGCCGGGCGCTTCACGCCCCGGATACGCCGCAGGGTCTGCAGCGTGGCCACCGCCAGCACTCCGCCCGTGTTGCCAGCGGTCACGTAACCATCGGCCTGGCCATCGCGCACCAGGTTCATCCCCACGTGCATCGAGGAATCTTTCTTCACCCGCGCGGCCCGGGCCGGTTCGTCGTCCATCTCGATAACCTGAGGGGCGTGGACGATCTCCAGTCTGAGTCCGGCGGTGTCGTGGCGGGCCAGTTCCTGCTGGATCAGTTCCTCGCGCCCGACGAGGATGATCTCGTCGCCCCATTCTCGCGCCGCCAGCACCGCCCCCGCGACGTCGGGGACAGGGTAGTCATCAGAGCCCATAGCGTCGAGGACGATTCTCATTCTCCCTCCCTTTTGGTTGGTGACGCAAACCACCAACGTCTATCCTGCCAGTCATTTCAATGACGTTTGTTCCAATAGATTGAAACACGCTAGTCTGCCCGACGATGCGTGATTGTACCCTGCCTGGTCAAGGTTGACAAGTTGCGCGGCGAGAGTATAATAGTAGTCAGCGAGCCCCAGTGGCGGAATAGGTATACGCGGCAGGTTGAGGGCCTGTGCCTTTATAGGCGTGCTGGTTCGAGTCCAGTCTGGGGCATATTTACCACGCGGTTTGTTTCGACGAAGCCCCCTTAACCAGGGGGCTTTGGTCTAGTTACCTTGACCCTCTCTGTTTTTGATTCTAGCCTACCCGCAGTGGTCACCGATTTTTGACTTTCGGTGGGCTACTAACCACGCGTAGATCAGAATGACAAGTGTTCATCTGTCGGTTTGAGGCAAAGATTCGTTGGGCAGTTACGAATAGCCTTTGATCATAAAGGGACAGCCCCCCTTGCGGGGGGCGTCGGGCCGGAGATGCTATCTCCGGCGGGGTTGATTTAATCTTACCATTTTTTGTGATATTGTCAACCGTTTCTAGCATGCAAAAGTCGACGAGTTTTCCATTCTTCCAGCAGCCGCTTTGCCCGTTGTGTCAGTATATCGAACCGCTGCCGGAGTCGGTCCGCAGGTTCATTTTGGATTTCCACGAAGAAACGATCCATGGGATGTGGCGACTGGATGTGGGAATGCGCGGTTTTCAGAAGCGGCGCCCAAGGATAGCCGTGCCGCTTGAGCCCAATGACCGCTGCTTCTTCAAAAGCGCCCGGATACGTTTCTTGACCAAACAGGTCGGGTTGCTGCCCCAGCGCCAGTTCCACCAACGCTGCATCAAGTAGCAACCGGGCCGCCCGAGCCTCCAGGGCGCTGCGCTGCGCTTGCTCCAGTTGTGACTGGGCGTGCTCTATGGACTCCCACTCAGCCTCTGCAAGCACTTGCAGGTTGCACCGGGCCGTCTCCACCGACTCCTCCGACCATTCATCGGCGGGAGCGTGGACCTCCAGCGCCGCCCGTACGTCCGCCAGCCGGTCCAGTCGCCGGGGTTGCCCGTCGGCGTCCAGCGTATAGTAGGCAACACGCGGGAGCGGCGTCTCCACCTTCAGGCACAGGACACGTCCCTCGGCTCCCTTATCCTCGGCCAGTGCTGGAATCTGCTCCAGAAGCCACTCCAGCAGCGGGTTCCCAAATGTCAGCAGTTGCAGTGTGTTGGGATGAGTGTCGAACGTCGCGGCGTCAAAGGTGACAGCCACCTCGCGCCCGTCATGCTTCAGCCAGAATGCATCCTCGATGGTCTCATGTGGTCGGAAGTAAACCTGTAGCGTCGGCGCAGTCGTCAGTGCGGCAGCCAATTCAGGTAGCGTAACTGGCGTATCAAGCACAATGCTTCCCTCCGCCTGGCCAACCCATTCGTCCAAATCCAGGCCAGCCTGCACGTTGTCCAGTTCAGCCTGGATACGCTCCAGTTCGGCCCGCAGCGCCTCCTGCCGTTCGGCCTCTGGCACCATCGCCAACATCTGGATGGTCCGCCCGATGGAGGCCAGGATGGGTTGCAGCGGCCCTACCACGTCCTGGAACCAATCAATGCGCCGGGAGAGAGCCTGGTAGACCCGCGCCTCGATGGTGTCCTCGTAGAAGTAGTTGCGGATCCAGACCTCCTCGTATCGCTGTTCGATGCGGTCCACGCGCCCAATGCGCTGTTCCACCCGCATCGGGTTCCAGGGCATGTCGTAGTTGATCAATACGCCACAGGTCTGCAAGTTGAGGCCCTCGCTGGCCGCCTCGGTGCAGAGAAGTATCTTGATCTCCTGGCCTTCTCGGAATGCGTTTTTGATCTCCTCCTTGTTCACTGGCACCCACATCACGCCATCCCAACGCTCGCCACCACGTCCACTGTAGCAAGCCACCTGTGGCCCGTAACTCTGCCGCAACTGCTCGCGCAGGAAGTCCATTGTGTCGGTGTACTGGGTGAAGACGATCACCGTGTCCCGCTGGCGAAAGGCCTCGTTCATGTCCTTCAGCAGTCGCTCGACCTTGGAGCCGTGACCGCCAAGCAGGCCCAACGCACGCACAAAATCCTCGACGTACGCTATCTCTTCGCGGAACAGGGTGCGGTCCGCCAAATCCCACTCGTCCACATCCAGGCTCAGTTCCTCTTGCTCCACGTCGTCCTCGACCAGTCCCAGAGCCTGCCCTGCCACCGCGAGTACTCCACTGCGAGAGTACTCTCGTGGCAGGCGTGGCGGTGAGCCTGTCGAAGGAGCCTGCCCTGAGCCTGTCGAAGGGTCAGCCTGGCCGCGCAGGAAAGCCAGTCGCCGCTTGAGGCTCTGCTGCACGGCATAGAAACTGCTCGTCAACCGCCGGCGGTAGACGGTCATCACGAAGCCCAGCCCCTTGCGCTCATCCTCGTACTTACGGTAGAAGTGGGAAATGTACTCCTCGATCCGCTCGTAGAGTGCCCGTTCCTCGTCGCGCATCGGGATCCATACCAGGCGCGGGTCACGATCGGGCACGTTGGCCTGGAGCAACCCCCGTTGGACGTATTCCCGCAGCAGGTGGCGTGTGTTGCGAGAGAACAGCCGGCGCAGCGGGGTGTGTCTTTTGAGCATACTAACCGCCATCCAGCGCGCCTTGGGTGGGAGACGTTGGATGGTGCGGCCCGGATTCGTTTCGTTCACCAAGCCGCGCACCCGCTCCCAATCCACCGGCCCCAACTCCTGCAACGCTGTGGCCTCGAACTGCGGGTCCAACCGCCCATTCTCCATCGCCAGTTCCGAGCGGAGGAGACGGAAGACAAACGACCAATCTGTCTCATCCAGGGGACGGCGTAGTTCACTGTGGAAGCGGAGGAAGTGGCGACCATCGGCTCCCCATTCGTCGCTCAGGCCCAAGAGGTTGAGCAAGTCCCACACTTCGATGGGATGCACCTGCATGGGAGTGGCCGTCATCAGCATGATACCTCGGGTGCGGGCCTGCAACTGGTTGAGCAGTTCCAACAGCCGGTTAGGGCGATATCTTCTCAGGTCCAGGAAATCCTTGCGCCGCGCGTGGTGGGCCTCGTCCACGATCACCAGGTCCCACGGGCGGGCCTCCAATAACGTCTGCTGCCGCTCCCGCCGCTTGACCAACTGGCTGGAGGCCAGCGCCAGGCCTACGCTATCCCACGGGTTTGGCGTGGTCGGCACCCGTTCTTCTCCCCAAATATCTCGAAAGACCACACCGTCGTAGACAGGCACGTTGAGAGCAAACTTCTCGTACAGTTCCTCCTGCCACTGGCGCAAAACGGACTTGGGAGCCAGGATGAGCACGCGAGACACGACGCCGTTCAGCCAGAGATGGCGTAACACCAGCCCCGCCTCGATGGTCTTGCCCAGGCCAACCTCGTCCGCCAGCAAGTACCGGGAGGGGAAACTCTCCACGACCCGGCAGGCGACGGCCTGCTGGTGCGGCCAGGGCACGACGGCGCAGGTGGCTGCCCCCAGGCCCGAGGCTCCGACCAGGTGTGGCGCATCACGCAGGAACTGACATAAGATCTGCTCCTGCCGCAGGGCAGGGGCCAGCACTATCTCGGCGACCCGTTCGCGCACCGTCTCCGGCGCGCGTTCCAGGGGATCGCGAGTGGGGGCACTGGACGAGGCGTAACGCAGGAGACTCTGGCGGGCTGCTTCGGGAACGGGGAGCGATATCCAATCCGGCTCGCGGTGTGACCACAACCGCTCAAAGCGGCCTATCGCTTCGGCCACGTAGAGCCGTCCCTCCTCCATCCAGGAGCGGAAGACCATAAACTGCTCATAGTTGCGCCGCCATCCGGTTTCGGACTCGTTGACGCTGCCACTGAAGGCAATTTGGTCGCCCTGGGCGTCGGTGAAGATGCCGACTTTGGGGTGAAAGTAGTCACGGGCCTCAGACGCGGGTAGGGGAAACCCGTCCGGACCCTTGGGGAGAACAACGCGGATCTCCAATGTCCCGGTCGCCACCATCCAGGCCAACGCTGCCAGCCTGTCGCGCATCAGTTGGTCGGCCAGGGTCTCTGGGTCGGGCAGGGCGGCTCCCAGGCGGGCGGCGATGACCTCCCGTAGGTCGTGTCCCTCACGGATGGCCTCCACGTCCTCAGGCCGCAACTGCGCCCCGACGAGCAATCTCATCTGTCCACCGCCCGCGATCAGATGCGCTATGCCAGCAGCCGCCACGGCCAGTGCACTGCTGGTGAAGTAGCCGGTCATCCGGTCGTAGCGCACGCTGGCCTGTAGGGCGGGGATGTAGAACCCGTGCAGACGGTCGTCGGAGGGGCCGTATGAGATTTGGAAGTCATGGTCACGGAGCCGTGTGGATATTTTCATCGAAATTCACTTCTTGGGCTTGATAATTCTCGCAGCTTATTCGTGTTCCGTGCGCACCGCCCTGGGCCTCTCGGCAATGCTCTGTGTCAAGTGAAGATAGTAGGGCAATGCTTCAATGTCAGGGCCAGTCATATCTTCCAACAAATGAATGAGGTCAGTAGCATCTATCAGCCGCTTTGTTCGCGGATCAGCGACGAGAACATCGAGGCGGGATTGAAGAATGCTCGTTTCTTGTTGCACTTCTTCTTCTGTTATTCTTCTAGACTGGATCCAGTCCCTCAATTGTTCTCGCGTCTGACGCGCCTCCTGCAGGCTGTTGACAAAGTTCTGATCAGTCATCATCGCTTCGATCATGTCAGGCCAACGCATTGCAATGGTCAGTGATTTGGCCAGAAGGTCTAACCTGATCACCCCGGTCTCCAGCAGCCCCCGCCGGTTGGCGATCAGAGATTGAAGTCGGAAGATGTTGATAAACTTCTTGATCTTGCGCGGGTTGAGTCCCAGGTACGGGGCTGCCTCGTGGATGGCACGTCTCACATCCTCGGAATCGTCGAAGGATTTGGCAAATACTTCCTCTCTTGCCTTTGTTACTACCTCCCGCGGTATGTCGGGCCTGGCTGCTTGAACCGCTTGAGCAGCTTCGTCCAGTGACTTGCCTGCTCTCTGCTCTGCTTCGATCAACTGCTCAGCCCCTATAACCTCTTGCTCGGTTGGCTCTAGTGGTGGTCCTCCCCTCAATGCGTCAAGGTTCGCATCAACGAAGAACTTCACTACCTTCGGGTCGGCCCTCGGGATACGGAAGTTGATTTGGATGATCTTCTCCAAAAAACGCTGGCCCAGTGTCAACCCACCTGGGTCATCGGCATCATCGAGGCAATACTGCAAGTCCTTGTACTTCGCCTCGATGCTGCCTGCCACCGCCTGGGCATCCATGCCAATGACAAAGACGCAGTGTTTTGCGTCGAGCAAGATGTTGATGGCTTCGATGATCTCGGCTGGTGTCGGCGGTGCGCACCGATCTAGATCGTCAATAAACACAACCAGCGACCATCGGCCATTCTCAGTGACGGCATCTATCACTCGCTCAAAGTCTTCCTCAAACTGAGCCAGGAAGCCAATGCGCTCCTTGTAGTTCGGCTTGCGCACGTATTCAGCGAGCTTCAGGTCAAAAGGCCCTGCAAGACGGTCATAGATCTCCTTGCCGGCGGCATAGACGGCCGGGATCAATCCCAAGAGGCCAACAGTGTTGGCGTACTTCACAACTACGTCAGTTCCCAATCCGATCGCTATAGCTACGAAAACCACTATCCCAAGTAGATAGATACCGATAGCGCTTACCAGTAGCTTAAGCACACTGCGCCATAACAGCGCTCGATCAATCCTCCTGTAGTTCAGATTCATCCAAAGCTGTGCTCGCTTCCACCAACTGAACCGCTTTCGGGCCTGTGCGAGGATTTCCAGGGCCAGTGCTGCCCATAGGGATTCCTCTTGATCATATTTCCAGGCGTTGAACCAGACGGTTGGGAATGAGCGCTCGCGCTTTCTCCTCTTCTTCTCTCCCTGTCCCGTCAATTGATCCCTGATCATAAGCATCAGCGTCGTCTTGCCCATACCCCAGGCCGCATCTATCCCTATCGTCAGTGGCTTTTCGGTCTTTTCATTCTTGATGAAATCGGCCAATGCTCTCGCATAGACTGAGAATCCTAGCAGGTCAATCTTGCTTGGGGTGTCGGCCAGAGCACGGGTGGCGATTTCAATTCGCTCTATCCTCTCTGGCTCAGTGGGGGCCTCTTGGGCCGCCGCGCGCGCTGCGCGTGCCTCCTCTAGCACCTGTTCTCTTAGGCCCTCTGGTAGATGTGGCGCTACTCCTTCTAACGCTCGCGCACGTGGCGCTTCGGCTTCGATTTCACGTGCTGCTGCCAGCGCTTCCTCCAACAACTGTTCTGATAAGTGTGGGGCCAGTTTGAGCAGTGCTTCCGCTCGTTCTGAGAGTTCCGGCACCAGACGAGCGAAGGCCAGCGCCTGGGACGGGGTCAAAACCCCAAGCTCTACGTCTGCAGCGATTTGATCCGCTTTCGTCATATCTGCGACTGGCTGGAATGACGGAGGCTCCTTCTTAGACGGTGGCTGAGCAAACCTTTTGTAGAACATCTCTGCTGCCAGCAGGTCGTCTTTTTCCCTGTCGTCGGCGACGTAGGACCACGGATCCGTTCTATGATCAAGTTGGGGCGGTTGGGGTCTCTCAAGTCCCAGAGACGGATGGTCTCGAAGTCAGTGAGTATCCCCCATGACATACCCGAAACCAGAGCATATTCACGAACCGAGTCGCCCGCTGCTTCAGAACTGTGTTGATCACCGGGTTTCTCGGTCTTCACAGGGACGCGAAGATCGCGGTACTTCAAAACGAGGTCAATTTGAAAAACGCGTTCGTCAATAGCAATATTGTGTCCCTCTCTATCTACAGACCAGCCAAGGGTTTCAAACATGGGTTGGATGTAAGACTCGATCAAGTGGGACTCACTCATCTGCATGCGCTCGTCAGGTGGAAGATCATCGTATCTCTGTACCAGGTCGTAAATGCTGTCGTACCCTGGTCTCCGACGACGCATTCTTGCGACGAATTCCGGGGTTATTACCTTTTGCACTCGACCGGTGAGATGTCCACTAATCGACATTATCCTCTCTCCACTTCGCCCTCAAGCAAACTCAACTGCCTTGGCTTTAGCTCCAGATCCTTCTCCACCGGCACCTCCAACTTCTCAAAGAATACCAGGCGCAGCCGGTCGAGGACCTCCGCCTCGGGGCGGACGAATTTGCCCTTCGGCCTGGGGACGGTGACGACAGACCTTATCCAGACGTCACCTTCAGGCTTTCATAGTTCAAGATCTGCCAATACGGATACGTCTTCGTAGAACTCCGCCCGTGAATCTACCCTTGACCGCAGCCAGTCAAGCGACTGCTTATGCACGAAGCCATACAGGCGATGCTTAGCCCGTGAACCTCCGACATAGAGCAGTTGGTCGACAAATGAATCCTCTACCCGTTGATCAATGTCAACGAGCATAACTGCATCACTCTCAAGCCCCTTGAAACGGCGGTCCGTCGACCAAAGTACTGTGTATGGTTCCCTCGCACTTTCTTCAGCCCTGGAAAGCTGGGTTGGACGTTCGACGAGATTGACATTCCCGATCTTTGGAGTGTCTTTCAGAAAGGTTGTCGTCCGCCCGTGGAGTGTCAAGACTACAACCCGATCATAAGGCTGAGGCCTATCCTTTAGACCCTCACCCCAGCGGGCAAGCAGGCGGCGCAAGCCATCTTGCTGCTGGGATTCATCACCATAAACAAACAACTTTGGTAGAGTTCCCTCAGGACCCTGGCAGATGATCTCCTCAGGATCGTGGTAAAACAATGAGATGAAATCATGAATCCTCTCGGTGTTACGACAGTTTCGACGCAGAATGAGGGGCAACCCGTTGATTGGGATTTCTCCAATGGCACTATCGTGATAGAGAATCTGGTTCTCATCGTAGAAGACGAAGAACCGAGATCCATCACCACGAAGCAACTTGGGAATAACGCTCCACCAGAGACCACGATAATCCTGGGCTTCATCAACGATTACTACATCGTAGCGTCTTGTAGCAGTGTCGAGATGCTCAGAGAGCTTCAGTGGCCACTCGTAGTCGAGGATCTCAGTTCGGCTGTGCGGTGAGACAGCGTATGCGTTGGGTAAATCATCCACTTCGGAACGACAAAAACCATGAATAGTGTAAGCTCTAATGAACTGTCGTTTGTTTCTCGTCTCGCGCCTCAACCAGTCTTTCAATGCCGGATTGTAGCATAGCAATAGGACTTTTTTCTTTCTCTTTGCAAACCGACGGGCAAGCTCAATCGCACAGAGGGTCTTACCAGATCCTGAACAGCCTCTCACCTTGGCACGCAAGTATTCCCTGCTTTCCAGGGACTCGATGACTTTGTACTGTTCATCTGTTAATAGACGGAGTTGCTCAGATTCCTGCTTGATCTGTGTGGACAGACGGGGTGGCTTCACCTGGAGTTCGCTTGCCAGGAATTTTGCCCGCAAATACCCCCATCCATCATCTGATGTGCGTATGCATCTTCTCCAGACATCTTCTTCGATTTGGTCGCGAGGCATATCGTGACGGTATCTGCGTTTCTTGCCGCGCCTGGAGTCTTGTTCGATGGCGCGAACGTATGCCTTTCTGAGAAAATGCTGGTGCACCTGAGTTTGCAGGCGCAACTCGATACGGTCCATATCTAGTTCGTCCAGAACCAATTCACGAGGCAGATCGGCTGGCAATATGCCTTCCAATCGGCACTGGTTGAAAACCACGGCCCAACAGATCTCGAAATTGGACGATTTTAGATAACCGGGACAATTGGGGTCTTCTTTGAAAATCGCACGCAACAAGCGGCAAGTTCTCTTTACTTGTGCTGAAGGGCTCGCCGACAATTCATATTCTTCACCACCACGCCCCCAGCTAACCCAAACATGCTCGTCCTCGCGGTACTCCAGGCCGCCCCCTTTGACTTCGAGCATAAACATTCCAAAGTGCGGATGGATCGCAATGAAGTCGACTTCCCCTTCCGTGGAACCGTCAATTGGATATGGGGCCTCTAGATCTCTGCCCCACATGACCCTCCATCCGGGACTGAGTTGTTCTTTCAGTAAATGATAGAATTCATATTCGGCACTGCCACGTTTGCCACGGAAACGGATGTGGTTTCGATCTAGTTTGCTGGGAAACATTTGCGCTGGCATGTGGTCACCCTTTCTTTGTTTTCCGATTCCGACCTATATCTGCAACTGCATCTGCTCCGGCTTCGCCTCCAGCTCCTCCTCCACCCGCACCTCCAACTCCTCGAAGAACGCCAGGCGCAACCGGTCCAGCACCTCCGCCTCGGGGCGGACGAACTGGCCCTTGATCTGCGTGCGGGGCACCGCGTTGAGCATCGCCTGCAGACAAGCTTTGAATGTGCCGTCGTTGCGCAACCCGGCCTGCTTGAGGAAGGTCTCACAGGCGCGCGCGCCGTCCTCGGCATAGACCAGCATCGCGGTATGGACCGCGTCCAGCCACGTGTTGAAGTGCTCCGCGTCGGGATCGGCCTTGCCGCGGCCGCGCCGCTGCCTGGGCGGCAACAGGATCACGTCGCTGCCCTTCTTGCTGACCACGCGCCGTTTTACCAAATCGCGCTCCACGTCCAACCCCAGCGCCAGCGCCAGTTTGCGCGCCTCGTCGGCGGGGAAGCGCTCCGCGCGGAAGGCGTCCCAGGCCATCAGGTACCAGTCGGTGGTCGGGTCGAACTGCACCTCGCGGCCCAACAGGAGACCGCGCTTGCGCAAGCGGATGACCTCCTCGCGGGCCAGGTCGAGCGCGGTCTCGGGGCGGAGGGGTTTGGGCTGGCCAGTGCGCTCGTCCACCTCGCTGGTGAGGACGGGCCAGTGCTGGGAGATGACAGACAGGACGGGCCCAAAGGTACTGAGGTAGAGGTCCACGCCCCCGATGCCCCGTTCGGAGAACTCGGCGGCCTTCTCCCGCGCCACCTGCCGCACCCGTGGCTGTATA
>JAUWOI010000087.1 GCA_030612185.1 Anaerolineae bacterium | reverse complement strand
CCTGGCCGATCTCGGCGGCTACCTCCGCACCCCGCTCTTCCCCGCCCGTATCGCCGCCGAGGGATTTGACCAGCTGGTCCCGCCCGCTCCCCCTGCCGCCGCGCTCCGGCCCGGAGATGAAGTCAACCTCATCGGGCCGCTCGGCCAGGGCTTCGAGGTACCTACGGCAGCCCGCCGGTTGCTGTTGGTCGCCGGCACGACCAATCTGCCGGTGCTGCTGCCGCTGACACAACCAAGAAACCGGGTTTTTTCTGGAAAACCCGGTTTCTTCTCCTCCAGCATCGCCCTGCTCCTCTCAGCCCCCACCGCCACCGCACTCTACCCCATCAGCCATCTTCCCCCAGCCTTGGAGGTACACGTCGTCACCGCCGACGGCTCCGCCGGACACCACGGCTCGGCACTCGACCTCTTCCCCGACCTGGTGCGCTGGGCCGACTGTGTCTGCATCGTCCCCCTGCATCCAGACGACCCGGCGACTTACCCGGCGCTGGCGGAGATCGTGCGGGAGGTACGTTTGGAACCAGGCCACCACTTCACCCAGGCGCTGGTCGTGCCGCCGATGGCCTGCGGCGTGGGAGCCTGCCAGGGCTGCGCCGTGCAGACAATGCGTAGCACCAAACTGGCCTGCACCGATGGGCCTGTCTTCGATCTGCTGGAGTTGAGATGAGCAGGTGAGTAAATGGGTGGATGAGTAAATGGGTAGATGAGTAGATGAGTAGATGAGTAGATGAGGAAAGATGCTGCTGTTGATCTGGCTCCCGGCCACAAGGTTGGGCTCACGCTGGCCAACCCAGTGATGCCCGCCGCCGGTTGCTTCGGCTTCGGCAAGGAGTACAACCAACTGGTCGAGGTGGAATCGCTGGGCGCGGTCGTCGTCGGGCCGGTCACCGCCGGGCCGCGCCGGGGGGCCGAACCGCCTCGCACACTTCCCCTCCCCCACTGCCATGAGCGGCTGGGGGAGACACTCCCCCCCGAAGCGGAGGGGCCAGGGGAAGAGCATCTCCCCCCCGCTCCGGGGGGACTGGGGGGGGTTCTGCTCCACACCGGGCTGGCCAACCCAGGTGTCGCCGCCGCCGTGCGCCGCTACGGTCGCGCCTGGGCCCGCTCACCTGTGCCCGTCATCGTGCACGTCGCCGGCACCTCCCCCAACGAGGCAGCCTCCTGCTGCTGGCGGCTAGCGAGCATCGAAGCGGTGGCCGGCATCGACCTGGCCTTACCCGATATCGCCAGCGGTTCGACTGGTCTTGCCGAGATCTTCGACGAAGTCACCGACGTCATCCGGGCAGCCCGCGCCGCTGCAAGCCAGCCCCTCATCGTGCGGCTGCCGCTGGCCTGGGCCGCTGCGCTGTGCAAGGCGGCCGTCGAGGCCGGCGCAGACGCGCTCACCGTCGCCGCGCCACCCCGGGGAACCGTCTGGCACGCGCCCAGCGACCGCTTCGTCACTGGCCGCCTCTACGGGCCGTTTGTGCTGCCACTGGCTCTGCGCGCCCTGCGCCGCGTGGCCGAACTCGTGCCGGTGCCGCTCATCGGTTGTGGCGGCATCCACAGCGTGGCAGATGGCCTGGCCTTCCTCCGCGCCGGTGCCACGGCCATCCAGGTCGGCGGGGCACTGTGGCACGACCCCGCCTCTCTGCCCCGCAGCGCCCGCGGCCGGTCGTCAACGACCAGACCTGGATAACTTGCGCCCTTCCCCTCGTGTGGTATAGTATTGGTGGATTGGGAAATGGGTAAATTGGTAGATTGGTAGATTGGGAAACTGGTAGATTGGTAGATTGGTAGAGCGGAAGGAGAAAAACGTGACCGTATATCAGGCTCCAAGAATAAGGGGAGGCGGAGGAAAAAGAAAACGCTCAGCCAAAGACCTGGTAATACCGTTGATCATCAGCGTTCTGGGCATCGCCGGGATCATAGTACTCAAATTCCTCATCCCCGGTCTCCAGCCTATTGAAATGGCACTCCTGTTCGTCGTGGTCGGTATCGGCGCCGTAGGCTACATGCAAGATATTGTCCGTGGCCTCATGAGCGCCGCCATGCTATACGTCGCCGCTGGTGTGGCAGCAACCTTCTATCAAACTACCGCTCCTTTCGTCGGCGCTCCCTTCGGCGATGAAGTAGACCGCAACATCCTGGCCCTCTCCTTCGGCGTGCTGACGGCCATCATCTGGATCACACTGGAAATCCTCGGCCGGACGTCCTTCCGGGACACGACACTGCCTGTAGTGGGCATCCTGGACAACCTGGGTGGCTTATTCATCTATCTGATCATCGGCGTCATAGTCGCCAGCCTGCTGTTCAACACCATCGGCTATGGGCAGTTGGGACGCCGGGCGCACAACAAAGCCTTCCTCCGCCCAAGATTCAATCAAGTGCTCCACCTGTACTACACCACCCAGTCATTCTGGTTCCCCAGGAGACCACCCCCAATTTACGCCTACGACCTGGACCTGCCGCGTGGACACTAAACACCTGACTACGCTAGAACTCCCCAAGGTACTGGCACGTCTGGCGACCTACACCAGTTTCTCCGCCGGAGCGGAATTGGCGCGCGCGCTCACGCCAGCAACCAACCTGCGAGAGATTCGCCAGCGGGTGGAGACGACGAGCGAGGCCCGCACGCTGCTGGAGGCCAAGCCGGGCACCACCTTGGGCGGCGCGCACGACGTCCGCCCTCTGGTGACGGCCGCTCAACGAGGGGCAGCGTTGCCACCATCGGAACTGCTCAATGTGCGCGACACCCTCGTTGCCGCCCGCAACCTCCACCGCACTCTGAGCCGTCTGGAGATCCAATTCCCCCGTCTGGCGGACCTGGCTGGCATCATTCAACCCTGCCCCGAAGTCATAGAGGAGATCAGTCGCTGTCTGGATGAGCGTGGGAACGTGCGCGACAACGCCTCTCCCAAATTGGCCCGCATCCGCCGCGAGGTGCGCATTGCACACGGCCGGATACAGGATAAACTCCAAAGCATCGTCCACTCGCCCCACAACGCTCTTTTTCTGCAGGAGCCGATCATCACGCAACGCGAAGGCCGCTACGTCATCCCGCTCAAGGCCGACTTCAAGGGCCGCATCCGGGGCGTCGTCCACGACGCATCCGCCTCCGGTGCGACCATCTTCATTGAGCCCCTGTCCGTCGTCGAACTGAACAACACCTGGCGCGAACTCCAACTCGAAGAGCAGCAGGAAATACATCGCATCCTGGCCCACCTCTCCAACCATATCGCCGAACGCGCAGCCGAGATCGAAGAGACCGTGGAGACGCTGGCCGCACTGGACCTGGCCTTCGCCAAAGCAAAATACGCCGACGCCATCAACGCCAACGTCCCCGAACTCATTCCCTTCCGCCAACATCCAGTACCCAATACCCAATACCCAATACCCAATATCCAACACCGAGCAACAATTCGCCTTGTTGGCGCCCGCCACCCCCTCCTCGACCCCGCCACCGTCGTGCCCATAAACGTCGTGCTGGACGATGAGACGCACGTGTTGATCATCACCGGCCCCAACACCGGCGGCAAAACCGTCAGCCTGAAGACCGTGGGGCTGCTGACACTTATGGCCCAGGCCGGGCTGCACCTCCCGGTCGAGCCGGGCTCGTCCCTCTCTCCCTTCGAAGCGGTATACGCCGACATCGGCGATGAGCAATCCATAGAGCAGAACCTTTCCACCTTCTCCTCCCATCTGACCAACATCGTCTCGTTCCTCGACCAGGCCGACGCTCGCAGCCTGGTGCTGCTGGATGAACTAGGCGCGGGCACCGACCCGGCCGAGGGAGCAGCGCTGGCCCATGCCCTGTTGGACCACTTCCGCCACTGTGGGACAACCACCTTCGTCGCCACCCACTATCCCGAACTCAAGACTTACGCCCAACTCACCCCAGGCGTGCGCAACGCTTGCGTCGAGTTCGACCCAGAGAAACTCAGCCCGACCTACAAACTGACCATCGGTCTGCCGGGCCGCTCCAACGCCTTCGCCATAGCCCGGCGGCTGGGACTGCCACAGGGAATCGTCGGGGCAGCACGCCAGATGGTCTCGCCGGCCGACCTGCATACCGAGGATATGCTGGCCGACATCCACCGGCTGCGCATACAGACGGCCCAGGCGCGTGACGAGGCCAGCGATGCCCGCGCCGA
The DNA here is from genome assembly GCA_030612185.1 of Anaerolineae bacterium. Next base: position 7,507 of record JAUWOI010000087.1, on the reverse strand, counting down.
GGCCGAAAAACTGGCACGCGACCTGCGCAAGCGGCTGGCAACGATTGAGCAAGAACGTCAGGAAATCCTGGAGCAGGCCCAGGAGGAAACAACGGCAGAACTGGAGACATTGAGCACCGAGGTGCGTAGTCTGCGACGCCGCCTGCAGACTGCCGCCGCGCCGCTGGAGACCGTGGCTGCGGTCGAGGGGGCCATCGAAACGCTGGAGGCCCAAGTGGCCAAGCCAGAGCCGCTGGAACTCCCCACTCTGCCCGAAGTGACGCAGCGGACCATCCGCCCTGGCGACACCGTCTGGGTGCACCCGCTGAGCGCGGAGGGGCAAGTCCTTGAGGTGGACAGAGGAGAGGCCGAAGTACAAGTCGGGCTGGGCCGCGCCCGCGTGAGCCTGACAGCACTGGAACTGCGCGCCACCATCCCCCCTCCCCCCGCAGGGGAGGGACTGGGGGAGGAGTTCATCCACGCCAGCGCTGTCTCCTCCCCTGGCGTGCGTCTCGACTTGCGGGGTTGCACTGTCGAGGAAGCCCTGCAGCAACTGGACCGCTACCTGGACACAGCGTCGCGGGCCGAGTTGCCGTGGGTGCGCATCATCCACGGCAAGGGCACAGGCGCGTTACGGCGTGCCGTGCGCGGCTTCCTGGCCGACCATCCCCTCGTCAGTAGTTACGCGGCCGGCGGCGACAGAGAGGGCGGCGCGGGTGTCACCGTCGCTAAACTTGTGATGTGATTGGGTGCTGGGTATTGGACGAAGGGGGAGAGAGGTTAAAACGGAGTTCCCTACGTATGGAGTTTACGATTATGGCGACCATTGAAGTGGAAGTCTGGCTCTACGGCCCATTGGCCCAGTACGCCGGAGAGGCAAGCCAGGGCAGTTATGCACAACTGAATCTGGAAATGCCTGCGGGAAGCACGGTAGGAGACCTGGTACGTCAACTAGGAATCCCCGCCGAGGAGCGAGGGATCACTTTTGTGAACGGCGACCTGGCAGCGCTGCCCGGCCTGGAGGCCGACCTCGACGTAGTGCTGTACGACGGCGACCGGGTGGGTATCTCCCACCCCCGGAGCATGTGGCCCTTTCAGTATCGTTTCGGTGCTGGCCTGACCCCGCAACTCCAAGAGAGATTCCGCCAGCGCCAGGATGGGGGAATGCAGCACGCATACACCCGACCGGATGAGTAGCCTACCTGTCAACCACTGACCAGATCAGGTACTTGACAAGTAGACACGTTTGGCGTATCATAGAAGCATGGGCGAAAACGACCACACGACCTCCCTGGAAAAGGAGAGAATGACGGCAACACAAACCATTACCATCCCCCAAATTGCCAACCGCCTGCAACGGTTGCCTGCCGACAAGCTAATGGTCGTATACGATTTTGTCTCCTATTTGGCTGAGCGGCAGCCTGGCAAGGCGCTATGGAATCAGGAAGCCACATCGGGATCGTTTCAGATGATGCTGGCCTCAGAACCCATTCTGCGCCGGGATTGGGAAAAGCCTGAGGAAGAGATTGCATGGGCGCATTTGTGAAAGGCGATGTGGCCGTTGTCCCATTTCCCTTCTCAGATTTGAGCGCGGCGAAACGACGCCCGGCCTTCGTAGTTGCGGCATTAACGGGTGATGACGTGATTCTGTGCCAGATCACCAGCAAGACCATCGCGGATAGCTACGCTATTTCCATATCTGATAGCGACTTCGCGACGGGAAGTCTACGCCAAGATAGCAACATTCGTCCAAATCGTCTGTTCACAGCAGACTCAAATATCATCCTATATCGTATCGGGGCACTTACCCAAGACAAAACGAGGGAAGTCATCGAGAGAATCGTACAAATCGTGAGAGGCTGAAAACGCCCATCTTCGAGAAAATACCATAGCCCTCCGACTCACCTCGTTCCCTCCGGGGCGGGTGAGCGATAAGGTGTGGGGAGCAATCCCTGCGCCCGCCGTGTTTGCAAAGGAGGCACTTCGTGGCCTGGTACTTCACATCCTGGCCAGAGGTGACCTCCTTTTGTTGTGAAACCAGGTTTTCCAGAAAAAACCTGGTTTCTGAAAAACTCGCTTCTCGTTTCAAATCTTAACTCAAGGAGGTACACAAGTGTCCAAAATCCTGCGTGTCAACATGACCGACCGCACCGCCACCTATGAGGACGTACCCGAAAAGTACAAGTTCCTCGCCGGTCGCGCCCTCACGTCCACCCTCATCTACGATGAGGTGGACGCCACCTGCCACCCGCTGGGGCCGAACAACAAACTCGTCTTCGCTCCCGGGATCGTCACCGGCACCAACGCAGCGAGCTCGGGCCGGATCTCGGTAGGCGCCAAGTCTCCCCTCACCGGCGGCATCAAGGAGTCTAACGCTGGAACTCGCTGGCCGCAATTGGTCGCCCGACTGGGGATCAAGGCCATCGTCGTCGAGGGCTATCCCGAGGACGACGGCTGGTGGGGGCTGCACGTCACCAAGGACGGCGCCACCTTCTTCCCCGCCGACGAGTACGCCGGCAAGGGCCTCTATGAGATTTTCCCTGGTCTCTTTGAGCGCTTTGGCAAGAAAGTGGGCATCGCCACCATCGGCATCACTGGTGAGAAGAAAGGCTCCAATGCCGGTATCTGCTTCAACGACATTGACAACCGGCCCAGCCGCTACGCCGGCCGCGGCGGGCTGGGCGGGGTGGCGGGCTCTAAGCACCTCAAGTTCATCGTCGTGGACGGCGCGGGCGGGCCTGGCGTGGAGATCGCCAACAAGGAACTCTTCAACCAGGGGCGCAAGAAGCTGAACGAGGCAATACGCGAGCACGGCCTCACCAAGCCCGGCGGCGGCCTCAACGCCTACTGCACCGCCGTACTGGTCAACATCATCAACGAGGCCGGCGGCCTCCCCACCCGCAACTTTCGCGAGGGCCGCTTCGAGGGCGCGGCCAAGATCTCGGGCGAGGCCATGGCCGAACTGTGCGAGACCCGGGGCGGCGTCGGCACGATGGGTTACCCTTGCCACGAGGGCTGCATCATCAAGTGCTCCAACGTCATCCCCAACCCCGATGGCACCGAATTGGTCTCTTGCATCGAATACGAGACCACCTGGGCATTGGGGGCCAACTGCGGCATTGATGACCTGGACGTGATCGGCAAACTGACCTGGATGTGCAATGACCTGGGAATGGACACCATTGAGGCCGGCGCCACCATCGCTGTGGCGATGGAGGGGGGACTGGCCGAGTTCGGCGACGGGAAGCGCGCCATCGAGTTGATGGAGGAAATCTACAAGGGCACGCCGCTGGGCCAAATCCTGAGCCAGGGCACGGAGGCGACCGCCAAGACCTTTGGCGTTATACGCTGCCCCACCGTCAAGGGGCAGGCTATGCCTGCCTACGAGCCTCGTGCTATCAAGGGCATCGGCTACACCTACGCCATCTCCACGATGGGCGCCGATCACACCTCCGGCTACACCATCGCCCCAGAGATCGCGGGGGTCGGCGGCAAGGTGGATCCGCTCGAGATTGACAAAGCGGAACTGGCGCGCAACTTCCAGTACTCCACCGCCTTCATTGACACCTCCGGTCACTGCCTGTTCATCGCCTTCCCCATCCTAGACATCCCCAGCGGCGTCGAGGGGCTGGTCGAGGAGTGCAGTGGCGTCATGGGTACCGAGTGGACGGCGGACGACATCATAAACATCGGCAAAGAGACCATTAACAAGGAGCGGGCCTTTAACAAAGCGGCCGGCTTTACCAAGGCCGACGACCGGTTGCCGGAGTTTATGAAGTACGAGAAACTCCCGCCCCACAACGTCACCTGGGACGTGCCGGACGAGATGCTGGACGCCGTGTTCGAGGACTAGTGGCTTAGAAACTGGCTTAGAAACCAGGTTTTTTCTGGAAAACCTGGTTTCTGCTCAGACGAACCGCCGGGCTCTCTTGCGAGTCCGGCGGTTTCTTCTTATCGTGGCCAGAGGTTGAGCGCGGCGGCTTGACAAAGCAAAGGCCCTATGCTATCCTGCGCCGAGTGTGAGCAGCAGCAACAGCAGCAGCAGCAACAGCAGCATGGAGGACAACTTGATTTCCGAGCACACCGTCATCGGCATTGATCTGGGCGGCACCAAGATCAGCACCGCCCTGGCAGACAGCGCTGGTACAATCATCGCTCACGACTACCAGGAGACCCACGCGACAGCGGGTCAGAAGGCGGTCATCGAACGTATGCTGGGCGGTGCCCGCCAGGTGATGGCACAAGCGGGAGTGACTCAGGCACAGGTGGCGGCGGTGGGCATCGGCGCACCAGGTCCCCTCGATATCGAGGCGGGCGTGGTGGTGGCCCCCCCCAACCTGCCCGGCTGGGACCGCGTGCCTCTCAAGCGGCTGATTGAAGATGAACTGGGAATCGCGACTTTTCTGGAGAATGACGCTAACGCGGCGGCGTTGGGCGAGTTTCGCTTCGGTGCCGGGCGAGGCGCGGAGCACATGATCTACGTCACGGTCAGCACCGGCATCGGTGGTGGGCTGATCCTCGACGGGAAATTGTATCACGGGGCCAGCGGAATGGCGGGTGAGATCGGCCACATCACCATCATACCCAACGGGCCGCGTTGCGGCTGTGGGAACCGGGGCTGCCTGGAGGCGCTGGCCTCCGGCACGGCCATCGCGCGCCAGGCCCGCGAGCGCGTGGCCCGTGGCGTACCGACGCTGATAGCCGACCTGGCAGGAGGCACCCCGGAACGCATCACGGCGAAACTGGTGGCCGAGGCCGCCAGCCAGGGAGACAAAGAGGCACAGGAAATCCTGGCCGAGGCGATGAATTACCTGGGCCTAGGGATGGCCAACCTGGTCAACCTGTTCAACCCGCAACTCATCGTCATCGGCGGTGGCTTGACGAACATTGGGGAATCGCTCTTCGGGCCAGTGCGGCGTGTCATTGCCCGGCGTGCCTTTCGCACACCAGCGCAGGCGGTGCAGGTCGTGCGGGCCGAGTTGGGTGACAACGCAGGTGTGTTGGGAGCGGCAGCGGTGGCGTTGGCGCAGATCGGCTGAGATGGCATGAACGCGGCGTATATCCCCGGTGCGGCCACGCCATTCCGGGAGTATGGCCATAATCAGCGATTAGCAGTCAGCGATCCGCTCTTGAGATTTGTCATTTGTCATTGGTCATTGTTAATTGGTTCATTGACATGGAGGTGCCTGATGTCCAAGTTACCTGTCCGCCGGCCAGCCGTCGCCGGCCAGTTCTATCCCGGCGACCGCACGAGTTGCGTCAGGATGATCGAGCAGTGTCTGCCAGCCGGACCCAGCCCCGACATCCCTGAGAAGATCGTCGCTGGCCTGGTGCCCCACGCCGGATGGGTCTTCTCCGGCGCTGTTGCCGCCAGAGTCTTTGCCGCCATCAATGCCCAAGGGACCCCTGAGACCTTCGTCCTCGTCAGTGCCATGCACCGCTGGGGTGCGTCCAGCCCGGCCGTCTACGCCCGTGGCCGTTGGGCCACCCCCCTGGGTGAGGTCGAGGTGGATGAGGAACTGGCAGCGGCCGTCCTTGAGGCTGGCGACGGCCTGTTGATCAATTCCCCGGAGGCCCACTCCGGCGAGCACTCCGCCGAGGTACAGGTGCCTTTCATCCAACACCTCTTCCCCCAGGCAAAGATCCTCCCCATCATGATCCCCCCCGACGGAGACGCCGCCCGCGCTGGCGAGGTCATCGGGCAGGCGATGAGCGCGGCGCAGAGGCCCATCGCCGTCGTCGGCACCACCGACCTGACCCACTATGGCGCGACGTACTACGGCTTCGCGCCAGCCGGCACAGGCGAGCGGGCGCTGGAGTGGGTACAGGCCAACGACAAGCGAGTCATCAACCTCATCTTGGCTATGCGGGCGGAGGAGATCGTCGCCGAGACCGCCGCCCACCACAATGCATGCGGGGGTGGAGCGGTGGCCGGAACGGTCGCCGCCGCCCGGACGTTGGAGGCGGAGAAGGGTTATCTGCTGGAGTACACCACCAGCCACGACGTTATGCCCCGGGGTCCAGCCACCGACTTCGTCGGCTACGCCGCTATTGTCTTCTAGCGGACAGTTCTAGACGGACAGGAGGCCGCCTATGTCCCTTTCACTCGCAGACCGCCAATACCTGCTGAAACTAGCCCGCGAGACCATCGCCCGCCACCTGCGCGGGAAGGGGCCGCCACCGGTAGACATGGACGCGCTGCCCGAGTTCCTCACCCGCGACGGAGCCTGCTTCGTCACGCTGACCAAGCATGATGGCCAGTTGCGGGGCTGCATCGGTTCGCTGGAAGCGCGCCGTCCACTGGTGCTCGACGTGCGCGAAAATGGTCTCGGTGCGGCCTTCCACGATCCCCGCTTCCCACCCGTGCGCCCAGGGGAGTTGGACGACTTGCACGTCGAAATCTCCGTATTGAGCATCCCCCAACCGCTGTCCTACGACGGCCCCGACGACCTCATCGCCAAATTGCACCCAGGCGTGGACGGCGTCGTCATCGAACGCGGCCGGGATCGGGCCACCTTCCTCCCTCAAGTATGGGAGAAACTACCAGAGCCTCACCAATTTCTGCAGCACCTATGTCTCAAAGCCTTCCTTCCCGATGACGCCTACCACCATCCCGGCCTCGACGTGTACACCTACCAGGTGGAGAAGTTCGAGGAGAAGTAGGTTGGGAAACTGGTACATTGGGAAATTGGTAGACTAATAGTCGGGACACTGGCAGCGACTACCAACCCGCTGATTTACCAATCTAAATGTAGTGCAACTCCTTCGCTGCCCGCGTCAGTTCGTCCCGGAACTGAGGGGCGGCGACGTTGATCAGCGCCTGCGTCCGCTGGCGGATCGTCTTGCCGTACAGGTTTGCTACCCCGTACTCCGTCACCACGTAGTGGACGTGATAGCGAGAGGTGACGACCCCCGCGCCCCGCTTGAGCATGGGCACGATGCGGCTTAGCGTCCCTCCTTTGGCGGTAGCCGGCAGCGCGATGATGGGCACGCCTCCCTCAGAACGAGACGCGCCGTAGATGAAGTCCAGTTGCCCCCCCACGCCGCTGTACAGTTTGGGGCCGATAGAATCGGCGCACACCTGCCCCGTCAGATCTATCTCGATGGCCGAGTTGATCGCCACCTGCCGGTAGTTCTGCGCGATGACGAAGGGATCGTTGACGTACTCGGTACGGTGCAGTTCGATAAGCGGGTTGTCGTGCACCCACTCGTAGAGCCGCTTCGTGCCGAGCATAAAGCCGGCCGTGATCTTGCCAGGGTGCAGCGTCTTGCGGGCGTTGGTGAGCACACCAGCCTCCACCAGGTCAATCACGCTGTCAGAGAACAACTCGGTGTGCACTCCCAGGTCTTTCTTGTCGCCCAGAAAATTGAGCACGGCGTCGGGGATCGCGCCGATGCCCATCTGCATCGTCGCCCCATCGCGTATCAGTTCGGCGATATACTCGCCGATCTTGACGTGGACATCCGAAAGCCCACCCTCCGTCATCGATTGTTCGAGCAGGGGATAGTCCACCGGCACGATGTAGTC
>JAUWOI010000070.1 GCA_030612185.1 Anaerolineae bacterium | reverse complement strand
CGGGGACGCCAGAAGGCCCCCGGCGGGGTGCGGGGCCATGTCGCGGGCTGGCCTCAGCATCATGGCCGCCCCCCCCACCCCCACGGCGACGATGAGCGCCGCCAGCCCCAGCGTGCGGCCTGCGTGTTGCCAGCCACGGTGCCAGTCCACCACCAGCCGGTAGGCAAAGTAGAGCACGAGCGCCAGCGCCAGGAAGAGCAGCATCTGACCGTGCCCAGCCAGCGCCGCCACAGCCAGCACTGCCCCAGCCGCCGCCGCCCAGCCAGGGCCTCCCCCAGTCAGTCCACGATGTGCCAGCAGCAGGAGCAGCGGCAGCCAGGCCGCCGTCGCGTTGAGGTTCAGGTTGCCGATGTGGGTCACGAACAGATCTGAGAGAGCGAAGGCCACCGCACCCAGCAGCGCCGCAGGCCGGCGCAGACCCAATCCCCGCGCCAGACCGAACAAACCAGCGCCAGCCAGCCAGATGTGGAAAACGACCAGCGTTTCCATCATAGCATAGGAAGGCTCGCCAAAGAGGGCAAAGGCCAGCAGGTTGATCGGGTAGAAGACGCCCGACTGATTGTCGGCGACGAAAGGAGCCCCGCTGTAGAGGTGGGGGTTCCAGAGAGGGACGACGCCCGCCCGCAGGCAACGAGCGGCGAAGCGGTAGACGGGCCAGAGGAAGGAGACCAGGTCACCGCCGCCACGCGGGATCCACTGGTCAGCGAGGACCAGCGGCCAGAAGAAGGCGAGAACGATCAGAAGCAAGAGGCCCAGACAGGCTACGTCGTGCTTCACCTCGCGAGAAACCAGGTTTTTAGGAAAAAACCTGGTTTCTGATTTTCCAGATACACTATTGGGCATAGCAGGCTGGCAAATTCCGCTATCTGCTACCCGCCGACCGCTGACCGCTAACCGCTGTTTCCGCCCGCTCCCGCATCGTCTGGCGCAACGCCTTTATGTCACGCGGCACCAGGTAGGCGGCCAAAGCGAAGAAGAGCGAGCAGAGCACCCAGGTAGAGACGCAGATGAGCAGGATAGCATCCTTCAGGGACGAGCGATCGGCGATCAAACCGGCCATCAAGGGCGCTAGCGCCGCGCCAGCCGACTCGATGAAGTACTGAATAGCCAGCGCCGTGCTGCGCACCTCCGGCAGGGTGACGTCGTAGACCGTCGCGATCACGTTGGGCGAGGCAAAGGAATAAACAGGGCTGTGAGACTGAGCATCACCAGGAAGAGGCCCCGGCTTTCCAGCGGGACGTAGATGGTGGGCACCAGCAGGATAGCCCCGAGCAGCACGGCAATCGTGCAGACGATCAACCGGCCACGCACCGTGCGCTTGAAGAGAAAATCTCCCGCAGCGCCGCCAGCAAAATAGCCGCAAGCCAACACCAGCACCGCCACCCCCATCGCCATAGATGCAGCGTCTGGAGAATAACCACGTTCCGTTTCCAGATAGTTGAAGAACCAGTAGGTGATGACGGTCCACGGGAAGACACCGAAAAACCCCTGGACGAACAGGATGCGCAGACTGGGCTTGCGGAACAACCCCAGGGCGATCTTCCAATCGAAACGGTGGATGCCGATCTGCTCCAGGCCAGCCAGTTCCGGCTCGCTCTTGCCGCGCGGGACTTCGCGCACGCCAAAGAAGATCAGAACAGAAAGCAGCACACCGAGCGACCCGGTGATGTAGAACACGCCGCGCCAGCCTACTACGTCGCGCAGCGCGGCGGCCATGACCATCCCCAGTATGTAACCCAGTGGCATCGCAATCTGCAGCAGCCCGTAAATCCTTCCGCGCACCCGTGGCCCAAAGTAGTCAGAGATCAGGCTATAGAGGCCGGGATAACTGGAGTCATCAATGCCCGTCGAAGCGCGCGTGGCGAGGAAAGCCGGATAGGTGGGCACGATAGCACTGAGCCACGTAGTAGAGCCCCATAGAAACGAGGCCAACGCCAGCAGTTTTGCCCGCGCGTACCGGTCGTACAGGTAACCCCAAAGCGGGTACAGGATCGCTCCGACGACCAGCGCACCGGTAAACACCGCGCCCATCTGAGCCTTGTTGATGCCGAACGTATCCATGATGGGCGTGGTCAATGGGCCGATGAGCAACTTGTCGGCCTGGTGGAGGAGCATAAACACAAAGAGCACGAACACGACGAACCAACGGTAGCGAGACTTCATGGAAGAACCCCCTTAGAGATTACGACTATTGTCAGAAAGCATCACCCCGTCCGTCTGGACAAGCATACCCTATTATGCTACAATTGCACTGCGAAAGGAGAGGTGCAATCTTATCCCCTACACACTCCGCAAACTTCATAAGAGCGCCTGTTACCGACGCTGCACACTGGAAACCGAGAAAGGCAAGACCCAACCCGGTGCGCGCTCTGAGAGAAGGGCTGAAGACAGCCCTTCTGGGCGCGCTTGTCTCCCTGTGCATCAACATCTTTGTGGCCCAGGCAATGGTGATCCAGGGGCCAAGTATGAAGCCCAGCCTGGCCTACAACCAGCGGGTGATCGTGGAAAAGATCACCTACTCCTTCATCCACGGCCCACGCCGGGGGGGACGTGGTGATCATTGATATGCCAGGGGAAAAGGACTTGCTGGTCAAGCGAGCGGTGGCCCTACCCGGAGAGACAGTAGCGGTGCGGAATGGGCAGGTCTACATCAACGGCCAGTCGCTTGAGGAATCGTGGGCCATTCGCCAGGGTGGGCCGGACTATCCCCCGACGCGCGTGCCACCGCACCACGTCTTTGTCCTGGGCGACAACCGAAAAGATTCCCGAGACTCCCGCCGCTTTGGTCCTGTGCCGGTAGATCAGATCACCGGGCAGGTCAGATTCATCTTCTGGCCACTCGACCAGATCAGGCAAATCAGCTAATCCCCATTCCACATAGCGTTGCAGGGCTCCGTAAATCGCATTCGCTCCAAAATCTGCCGCCCCTTAATCCGCTACATCGTCCACCACTTGCCCCACCAACCGCGCCCATTCCCCGTGAATGCCGTCTTCCGTCACCCCGTAGTAGACGCGCAGTTTGCCATCCTCCCGCTGTACCAGATCGTAGCGCGCCCGGCCGGCGTGCTCCCGCCGCTTGAGCAGGCCGATGCCTCCGTGCCACTCGACCTTGCCCGCGTCCACCGGGTGTTCCTCAGCCTGGGTGATGGCGTAGCGCCACAGCCGCCGCGCCGATTTCAGGGTAACGTTCTTGACCACGTTGCCGTTACGCAGGTCACGCATGGTGTGGTAGAGCGTGCCCTTGCGCTCCTGGGTCTCCACAATCTCCACTCCCGTCCGGGGAGGTTCGACGTGGCCTGAAGGCTTCTCCACCGGCACAACCACGTGCCCCGCAGGCTTCTCCACCGGTACGACCACGCGCCCCGCTCGCGCCCGCTCGACCAGATTCACGATCTCGTCCCGCACCGCCAGATTGGTCTCCGCCTCGCTACGCACAAAGATCTTATTATCGTCAATGGCGTAGGGCGGATCGCCGCCCCGAGGCACCACCACCCGCACCACCTTCACCCCCTGCGTCTCATTCACATCCACCGTGACCTCAAGGGGCGGCGTGATGCGGCGCTCAATCTCCGTCTGGAGCGTTTTGACCACCCGCGAGGGATTGCTCACCCCGGGCGCTTGCTCCTTGACGCTGGCGCTGATGCCGATGTAGACGGTGCCGCCATTGGTATTAGCGAAGGCACAGACGTCGGCCAGAATAGCATGCAGCCGCCCGCCCCGGCGGGTGTAGCCGACGTGGAAATCCTGCACAATCGTGGCCCCTTCCTCCCGCGCCGCCCGGATGTAATCCACCGGCGCTTTTGTTGCGCGGTAAGGCCGCGTGCGCGCAAAGTCGTTGCCCAGAAATACCTCCCGCAGTGCGGCGAAACTGACCTCAGGCAGAAGCACCTCCGTCACCCGATCCCCTACGCCCAGATGCTTGGCATCCCTGGGATCGCGGGCAAGGCGATGGGCATCGGAGCCCTGAATACAATGCATACGGCGCGGATACTCCGGGCGCGAGCCGTCGAAGAAGCGCGCCGTCGTGCGCCGTCCCCTCTTCTCAAGGTCGGTCACCTCCAGCGCGTGGAGGTGGGGGTCCTGGGTGTAGGCAATGCGCGTCTGTCCGCCAAACCCCAGTCTTCGCATCGCCACGCCGTGGGTGGAATCGGCGTGGGCTGCGATGACGATACCACCGGACTCGTCAATGACCCGATAGGCCGTCAATACGTCGGTCGTCGCTCCCACCTCGGTGCTGCCAAGGTCGAGTTTATCCAGCGAGATATTGAGCAGGCGCAGGATGAACTCCAGTTCTCGCACGTCTGTCTCAGGAGAAAAGAGGCCAAGGATATGAAAGCCCAGAGTGGCGGTAAATTCGAACCCCGGCAGCACAAGTACCTTGTTTCGCAGACGGCGATACTCATTGAGTCGCCGCTCCTCCTCCGGCTGCAACCGCCCCAGACGCTCAAGCAGTACCACGGCCTCAATCTCGTCCAGCATCGCTCGGTAACCGGCCACCGTGTTGTGATCGGTGAAGGCGATAATGTCGAGGCCCTTGCGTTCGGCCGTCCGCAGAATATCCAGATATGAAACCCCCGGTTCAAGATAGTCAGTGGAAGCAGGGGTGTGTAAATGGAGATCAACTCGCTTCCACTGAAGTTTGCTCTGTCCTGTCGTTCGTTTTTTCATATGTCTATGTCCTGTCTGTTGATTAGATTTGCAATCACTGTCAGTGCTTCGGATGGGCGGAAAGGCTTGAGAAGAAAGGTGTCAGCCCCGGCAGCCAGACACTCATCGGAACGGTCCATACCCGAGGTCATCACCACTGGCATCGTCTTTAACGTCTCGTCTGCCCGCAGTTCACGCAGCACGCCGAGCGTATCCCCACGGGAGACGTGCACGTCCATCAGCACAAGCGAAGGCCTTGCCTGGCGCACCGCCGGCACCACGTCCTCTCGACAGGTCACAGCCGCCACCTGGTACCCTTCCAACTCGAGTATTGTTCGTAGGAGCCTGCTGAAGACTTGGTCATCGTCTACCACGAGAACGGTGCTCACTGCCCTGCCTGCCTTCCCATTTGTAGAGCCACAGCGCCCTCGCCTATCTGGCCCAGCGCGGCCTCGAATACGTCATCTACTCGCTCGGCCAGAACGAACTTGAGTCTTCTGCGCACCTCTTTGGGTACGTCATCCAGGTCCTTTTCGTTCTGCTTCGGCAGGATGACGGTCCCCAGGCCGGCCCGATGGGCTGCCAGCACCTTCTCCTTGATGCCACCCACAGGCAGCACCTGGCCGCGCAGAGTGATCTCCCCTGTCATTCCTACGTCATCGCGCACCGCGCGACCGGTAAGTAGTGATGCCAGCGCAGTGGCCATAGTGACACCGGCCGACGGCCCGTCCTTGGGCACTGCACCTTCCGGCACGTGCAGATGGACGTCGGTCTTGTCGAAGAAGTCCTCGGAGATGCCCAGTTCACCGGCCTTGGAGCGCACGTAACTGAGCGCCGCCTGTGCCGATTCCTTCATCACGTCACCTAACTGCCCGGTGACCATGAACCCCTTGCTGCCGGGCATCTTGGTCGCCTCGAAAAACATCAGGTCGCCGCCAGCGATTGTGACGCCCAGGCCAGTGGCGACGCCTGGCAACTGGGTGCGCAGCGCCGTCTCCGGGAAGTAGCGCGGCTTGCCCAGGAACTTGGGCACACCTCGCATTGTTGCTCGCACCGGCCCCGTATCTCCCTCGGCGATGCGGGTCACCACCTTCCGGCAGACCCGCCCGATCTCCCGCTCCAGATTGCGCACCCCGGCCTCGCGGGTATAGTCGCGGATGATCTTGCACAGCGCACCATCGGTCAAATCCAACTCACTGGGCCGCAGGCCGTTCTCTCGCAGTTGGCGGGGAATGAGGTAACCCTGAGCAATACGCACCTTCTCCGTCTCGGTGTAGCCCGAAAGTTCCAGAATCTCCATCCGGTCCCGCAGTGGCGCTGGTATGGGATCGAGCCAATTGGCCGTCGTGATAAACATCACCCGGGAGAGATCAAATGGCACGTCCAAGTAATGATCGCGAAACTCGCGGTTCTGCTCTGGATCCAGCACCTCAAGTAGCGCGGCCGCCGGGTCACCTCGAAAGTCCGTCCCCAGTTTGTCTACTTCGTCGAGCATGAAGACCGGGTTCCTGGATTCCACCCGCCGCAACGCCTGGATGATACGACCAGGCATCGCGCCGATGTAGGTACGGCGGTGGCCACGAATCTCCGCTTCGTCGCGCACGCCGCCCAGCGACTGGCGGATAAACTTACGTCCCAACGCCAGTGCAATAGACTGCCCCAGGCTGGTCTTGCCCGTGCCGGGTGGCCCGACAAAACAGAGGATGACCCCCTCCCGCTCGCGCCGGATCAGGTCGGCCGGCTCCTCCTGCTCCCACTCCTCCTTGCGCTCCTCCCGCAGTCTACGCACCGCCAGGTATTCCAGGATGCGCTCCTTGACATCGTCCAGGTCGTAATGGTCTTCGTCGAGCACCTGCCGGGCGTGCGCGATATCCAGATTGTCCTCGCTCTGGATGTCCCACGGCAGGCTGGTCAGCCAATCCAGGTACGTGCGAATGACACTGTACTCAGCGGCAACAGTGGGCAGTTTGCTCAACCGATCCAGTTCGCGGCGGGCCTCTTTCTCCGCCTCCTCCGCCATCCCCCCTTCCTCAATCTTCTTGCGAAACTCCTCCACCTCCATCTGCTGCTCGTCGGCCTCGCCCAACTCCTTCTTGATGGCCTTCATTTGCTCGCGCAGGAAGTATTCGCGCTGGGTATTCTGCATCTCCGACTGGGCCTCACTCTGGATCTTGCGACCCAGTTCGAGTACCTCCAGTTCCTTCGTCAACAAGCCCATCAGCAGGCGTAACTTCTCGGTGACGCTATCCAGTTCCAACAGCCGTTGCGCATCCTCTAGGTCAATCCTGATCAGATTGGCGACAGCGTAGACGAGTTGTAACGGATCTTCCATGTTGACGATCATCGCGCTCATCTCTTCAGAGACCGCGGGCATCAACTCGCTCAGGCGACGGAAGCCCTCCACGATACTTCGCTGCAGCGCCTCGACCTCCAGCGATGTCTCGACATTCTCCGGGACCGCAGAGACACGCGCCGTCAGATAGGGCAACTCGCCGACAAATTCTTCCACCCGGATGCGCAACAGCCCCTGCACAATTAACGTGATCGTCCCGTCCGGCGCTTTGAACAGACGATGAACCGCCGCGATTGCCCCGATGTGATAAACGTCGTCCGGCCCCGGCGTTTCCAGTTCCGGGTCACGGCTGGCCACGAGGCCGATGAGCCGCTTCCCGACTACTGCGTCATCAATCAGCCGCACAGAGCGTGGCTGGCCAACGCGGATTGGCACTAACGTCATCGGAAAGACAACCATGCCCCGCAACGGCAGAATCGGAAGTTGCGAGGGAATCTGGATCACCCCACCCCCCTCCTCCTCCTCCGGTGAAGCGCTGCGTCCACCCGTGACCACCGGCCGACCTAGTAAATGTAACAATCCCAACCCACCTATTTCCTCTCTCTCCTTGTCCGACATTTGCCCTCTTAATCCTCCTCCCGGCCCACTTCAACGACCGGCACACGTTGCGCCATGGGGCGCGGAAGACACACTTTCAAAAAGCCATCCTCGTAACTGGCCTCCACGTCCTCTGGCTCCACCGACCAGGGCAGGTAAACCTCAGCGCGGAATTCGCCAAAGCGAATCTCCATCTGATGATACATCTGTTTGGATGCCGAATCGGTACGCACACCAGCAACGACCAGCATCTGCCCTGCCAGTGAGATCGAGAAATCCTCGCTCCGCATCCCCGCGATCTCAACCTGCACAACCAACCCCGCGTCGTCTTCGTAGACGTCCGTAGGGGGCTGCCAGGCACAGGTGTGCCGGTAAACAATCCATCCCTCGCCCAGCGGCCGTTCGACCCCGACGTACCCCCGCCGCGCGCCTGTCTGTCTGCCTGTCATCCCACCCTCCCACAAAGGTTACATCCGCCCCCTAATTGTACCACAATTGTACGTCTGGCCCAAACGCGCGCGCCACCCGCTCCATAAACAGACAGGAGGCAAGAACTGATTATTGATGGACTCAGAGCCGTTGTCGGAATCGATACCTAGCAGTGGGAATGGTAGGCGCTGAGACACGCTGTGGCTGCACGATCTGGGAGATGCGGCACTCCACCGCTGCGGAGTAACAGTACATAGGGCTGCAAGGGCCCCCTCGAAGGCAACACCCGAGCACAGTCTAGCAGCGAGCGCCACTTTGGAACAGGCAAGACATCCACCCGGCGGCAGTATGACCGCAGATGCTTGGCCTGTACCTGCTCTTCTACCGATGTACTGGCGGTCAGTAAGGCAACAACCCCAGTTTGGCCCTCACCGCTGTCAGCACTACCGGGTCAGGTGGCGTCCCCAGCCGTCTCAGCGCCTCCTCCCGGTCCAGGTACCCACCACGCACCAGATTCGCCAGTTCCAGCACGTAGGGATGGTAACCCATGTGCCGCTTATGAACCTCGTTGGCGAACGCATTGAGCAGGCAGTTAGTCGAGTTGGGATCGGTGTCGCCGGGGCATTCCCATCCCGGTTCCTGGATGCGCGTGTAGGCCGCGTCCTCGTCGTAGTCCAGGAAGGCCAACGGCGAGATGTTGTAGGGGAACCGCGTCGCGTCACCGAAGTGACGCTCGGCCGGAAAGTAGGGCGCGATACCATCTCCAACCACCTTATGGAGCGGAACGATCGTCGCCGACAGCATGGCCCGCATCATCTGGGGGTTGGTCTTGAAAATGGACGAGGTCAGGGGAGCCTGACCCGGCGACCAGCCGTAGGCGATGATGGGGATTCTCTTCTCAATAGCCATCCGCAGAGCGATGCCCTTGGCCATCCCCATACAAGAGGTACAGATATTGCTGGCTCGATGCAGGGCCTTAGCGGGGTACATGTCGCGAGCCGTGGAGGCAACAAACACTTGCCTCAACAAATCGAAACGCGGCTTGATGATGATGTGATCCACGCCCAGGTTCTCCGACACCCGCCGCATGTTGCTGAAGGCTGTTGGGGAGGTAAAGCCCATGTCGAAGGTAAAAGCCAGGATGTCCAGATCGTAGTCCTGCTTGAGCAGCATGAGCGTATAGGTGCTATCCTTGCCCCCACTCCAACTCATCAGGCAGTCATACGAGTTCTGGCCGCGCACCTGCTCCAGAATGTGGTGAAACTCTTGCCGGAGCCTTTGCTTCAGGCTCTCCTGCTTCTGAAAAGCATCCGCGAAAGCGAGACAGTAATTGCACACACCCGCTTCATCGAACTTGATACCTGGGAAAGTCTCTGGCAAGATGCAACGCGTACACCTTTTCAAGATGCACCTCCTTCTGCAATTCCTTCTGCAGTCTGCAATCTGCACCGCCTATCCAACACACATCTTCACCGCACCGATGTCCGGGACTGGACGGCCAGGAAAGTCCTCCACAGGCAGATGGTATACCAGTTCAAGAGTTCGGCATCTATAGGACGCCCTTCCGTCAGGTTACATATCCCTATGATTCCACATAGGGCTGTTTGGCAGCGGCTTCACTCCGTCGTTGACGAATTCTGGGCCTGAAAATCACGCGTTTGTACTTCGATAAGGGCTTTGGCACCATTCCTAATAATGTTCATCGAGGCTTTGGTGGTAGCCAATGCTTGCTGGCCCATCCAAAGCCTCGATTGGCAGTGTGTACTATGGATGCGACTCTTACGACTCGATCTCCTATCCACCAATACTGCCGACGCCCTCCTCCCGCAAGATCGTATCCACCGCACTTTCGAGATCAGAAGACACTCGAAACCCGTTTTGGCCCTGGAGCAAACATCGCCGCAGTTCGTTGCGCCCGCGTCCAGTCAACACGAGAAAGCAGCGGCAACCCACCGTCTCTCCTGCCTGGATGTCTGCATAAACATCACCGATGAGATATGATTGTGCTAAGTCAACTCCCATCTCGCGAGAGACTTGCTTGAGCAAGCCCGGCTGTGGCTCGCGACAGGCACAATGCTCGTCTGACCCATGGGGACGATACAGCACCTGATCGACTCTTCCCCCAGCCTTCTCGATCTCCTTCACCATTTGCCGGTGTATGTGCTCCACTGTCCGGACAGGGACCATCCCACGGTTGATGATGGCCTGGTTGGTAATCACAACGATGAGCACATCCAACTGCGCCAGTCGAGTCAGGCTCTCTCGCGCTCCTGACTGGAACTCGAATTCCGCCCAACTCTTCACGTGGTCGCCCCGATTGTGGCAGATCACCCCATCACGATCAATGAATACTGCTTTCACTTTATCACCCCCTTATGTACAATGTACATCATCTATGCACTGACCCAGGCCTCCCTGGGCCTGGTAACAGAAGCCATATGCCTCTCCAATGAGTAAGGCGATCTTTGCCATGGAACAGCTTGCATGACCTGCACTCCTTCCATATCGAAAGCGAAGTCCCGCCGCTGAAGCCCCAAGCGCTCCAATGCCTCGGTGACGGCCTCCTGTCGCTCCTCTGGACAGTAAAGCAACATGAATCCCCCACCTCCAGCGCCCGTGATCTTGCCCCCAATCGCTCCATGTTCAAGGGCAGCGGTATAGGATTTGTCAATGAATGGATTGGTGACATTCTCCGATAGTTCCCGCTTGTTCAACCACGATTGATGTAGAAGTTCGCCGAATTCCTGCAGATTACCCCGCTCGAGAGCGGCCTTGATGGCCAAACCCAGTTCCTTGATCGTGTGCAGCCGTTTGATGACAGCAGGGTTTCCTTGCTGGCTGGCGTTCGTCTGATGCCGCAGGATAGTAGAAGAGGTGTGTGAAGTGCCGGTGAAGAACAGCATCAAGCGCCTTTGAAGAGATTGCCAGATGTTGAGCGGAAGGTCCAGAGGTTCAACAGAAACGCCTTCTTTCGTAAAGGTTATATAATTCAGTCCTCCGAACGCGGATGCGTATGGGTCTTGCTTGCCAACAGGCATACCCATCTTCCCGATTTCGATGAAGCAAGCCAGTTCTGCTACCTCGGTAGGGCCCAGATCCAGCCCACACCAGAAGGCCAGTGCTTTGATCATGGAGACAGCCACGCTGCCCGAGGATCCCAGGCCCGTGCCCGGTGGTATCTGGGAAGCCAGGAAGACGGTCACTCCATCTCGCACATCAAAATGGTTTACGACCGCCTTGGGCAGAGAAAGATCTCCGTCCCAGATAAGGTCCTCGCAGATGGGTCTCTGTACCATAGTACGATAATCGGCGGAGATGATCTGAAGAGAGACATCCTTGGCTGGTGAGAGAATCGTATAAACATAATGGTTTATGGCCGCGCTCACGACCAGCCCCCCATAACGCTCGTAGTAGGGAGGCAAGTCGGTCCCGTCTCCCCCAAGACTAATCCGAACCGGTGCTCTGGATACAATGATCATGACACATCCTATCAATTACAAATCGAATGCGGCCCCACCAGGCTCATCTGGCCCAACACCACATTAAAGAGTTGCGGCAATTCATCCAGACTCGTCTGACGATAGTCTTCAGGAACGCCTCCATCCTCGTGATGCGCAACTTGTTGAGGCTCATCAGAGGGATACAGCCCACTTCTTTGTCCTGCATGCCGGTAGTGAAGGGCTCGTATAATCCGGGGAACAGCCTGACTCGTACGCCGTCCTTCATTCCCAAGGTGCGGTAGATTTCCAGCAGTGCCTCATGGCCCAGAGCCGTGGGGGCTACAATCAGTTCGTCTATCTGCAACTGCCGGACGAGCGCTTCCAGAGAATCGCGTCGCCCCAGGACAGGAAGGCCATCCACCCTGCTCCCTGGCCTGAGATTGTCGTCCACGAAGCCGAGCAGTCGAACACCGGCCGTGCGGGACGCCTGCAACTGCTTGGCAATGGCTTTGCCTTCCTCGTTTGCCCCGACGATTAGTGTGTGGTCCAGGAAAAGACCCTGCCGCTGCATCCAGTAAATGAGATGGCGGTACAAGAAGCGGGTGGAGCCCACAACGGCAATGGAGAGTACCCAGGCCACAATGAGCCACCCTCGTGAGATGTCCTGCCCGCCCCGGTGGTCCAGAAAACTGTACAGAATTACCGCCATCAGACCCACGGTGCAGGCGTTCACGACGTGGGCGTATTCCTTGGCACCACCGAAAAGAAGGTTAACATCATACAGGCGGTAGATAGAGAAGATGATAAGCCAGACAGGAGTCAAACTGAAGACCAGTCGCCAGTAGAAGTCGGCTGAAAACTCGGCGTGGTAGGGTAGCCACTGGAAACACACGAAGTAGGCCAGCGCAAAACTCACCGCAATGCACAAGGTATCCAAGGCAGGCAAAATGGCAACGGCCCACTTCTTGTGCAGCCTCATGGTCATAGACAGCACTCTGTGCCTCGCTACCCAACCTATTCCAGTCTGGACTTGGCTAAGTAAACTCATTTCATCCCCCCCACCCTGTGACACACAGTGTTTAACTACCTCTTGCCGAGATCCCCGTCCATGATTAATCTTACTAAGCAGTGGTTATTCCCTGGTAGTGAATAAGTTTAAAATTGCCTAAAATGCAACCACCAGAGATATAGCATCAATTTCCCAGCACCCCACGTTATCGTTACCACCGGCCAGCCCGGCTATTGCGCTGGAGAATGAAATATCTCTTGAAAGATCTCTTCTCTAATGAGGCAATTCGCCGGCTTGCCAAAATCAAATAACGGGTGTATAAACACTGCAGGCGACATACCCGTTCAACCAGAGGTCGAAGATATACCATAGGTACCCCTTAACTGTCTCATCCTACTCCCTGTAG
>JAUWOI010000379.1 GCA_030612185.1 Anaerolineae bacterium | reverse complement strand
CCGGATATAGACCGTGCGGTCCTCCTCCATCGCCCGCGTGACGAACTCCTCGTACCCCTTGCCACCAGCCCGGATGTCTATGTAGAACACGTAGACCTGCCCATCAGGGACACGGTGTTTGTAGAGGATAGCGTGCTTAGCGGTGTACATACAGCAGATTTTGGAGCAGTATGGCACGCCGTGCTCTGGATTGCGAGAGCCGCCGCACTGAATAAAAACAACCTCCTTGGGAACAGTGCGGTCGGAAGGGCGTATCACCTTACCCCCGGTCGGCCCGGAGGCGGAGAGTAGCCGCTCGAACTCCAGCCCATCCATCACGTCGGGGTGATCCATATAGGCATAGGCCATCACCGCCTCGTCCTGGTAGAGTTCGTAGCCCGTAGCAACGATGATAGCCCCCACCTCCACCTCGACGGTCTCAGGAGCCATATCGTAGTCAATGGCATGCGCCTCGCACGCATCTGCACACTTCCCACACGCCAGAGGAAAGAGACCCATGCAGGCATCGGGGTCAAGCCGGTAGACCGCGGGTACAGCCTGGGGAGAAGGGATATAGATAGCACGGCGGGCAGCCAGCCCCCGGTCGAATTCGTTAGGCACCACCATCGGGCAGACCTGGGCGCAATCATCACAGGCGGTGCACTTCTCCTCAATGACGTAGCGGGGATGACGGAGGATACGCACCTTGAAATCTCCGACCTCCCCTTCGACTTCCACCACTTCACTCAGCGTCAGCAGCCGGATGTTGGGATGCTGCCCAACCTCGACCGTGCGCGGGGTGAGAATGCACTGAGAGCAATCCAGCGTCGGGAAGGTCTCGGAGAGTTGCGCCATGTGCCCACCGATGGATGGCTCCTTCTCAACCAAGATGACCTCGTAGCCGCTGTCGGCGATGTCTAACGCGGCCTGCATTCCGCTGATCCCGGCACCGATCACCAATGCCCGATAATTCATTAATTCAAGCCCCAAATCCTAATGACCAAACCCCAACAATCGGCTGTCAGGATTTGGTCATTGGTCATTTGTCATTTGTCATTGCCGCGAGAAGCGACCTTGGGTCCACATAGTGCTCATCAAATCCCCAGTCTTCCTCCGACAGTCCCAACGCCATAGCCATCAGTTGGGTAAAATAGAGCACCGGTATCTCGCTTCCAGTGCAACCGGCCTCCGTCTCCCGCTGCGGGTAATCCAGGTTGAACTGGCAGAGAGGGCAGGCAGTGATGATGACCTGCGCGCCGCGCTCCTGCGCCGAGGCGACAACGTCCTTCGAGAGCGCCTCGGAGACCTGGGGCTCCTTCACCGTCAGGTAGGAACCGCAACACTCAATGCTGTAGGGAAAGTCCACCGGTTCTGCCCCCAGCGCCCGCACCAGGTCGTGCAAGATGACGGGGGCTTCCGGATCGTCCAGACCAATCTCATCGTAGGGACGCAGAAGCAAGCAGCCGTAGTAAGGAGCCACCCGCAGCCCGGTCAGCGGGCGCACCACCCGTTCGGCCAGCGCTTCCCAGCCCAGATCATCTCGCAGGATCTCCAAGAAATGCGCGACGTGCACTTCACCGTGATATTCCTGCTCGGTGAACCAGTTGATGCGTTCCAGCATCTCGGGATCCCGCTTCAGCAACGCCTGGGATCGGCGGAGAACGTTGAAACAAATAGCGCACAGCGTCGCCACCCGCTTGCCGGCCTGCTGCGCCTGATAAAGAATCCGCGTCGGGGCGATGAGTGCCATCGAGTCATCCAGCATCAAGGGGAACGTCGCCCCGCAGCACTGCCACTCGGGAAGTTCCTCCAACTCCATCCCCAACGCAGCCGCCACCGCCCGCCCAGAGCGGTCGTAGTTTTTCGCCTTCGTGGAAAGCGTGCAACCCGGATAATAGGGAATAGCCATTATCATCTCCTACCCCATATACTTCCTGAACCCGCCGACGATCGCCAGTTGTGGCACCTCCCGCACCAACTCCGGCGGGAGCGCGCTCAGGTCCAGTTCCGTTACCCCCTGACGCAGCGCGATCTGGCGCAGCGCCTCCATCAGCCGGGGCACGTCCACCCCCTTGGGGCAGCGCGTAGAGCAGGTCAGACAGGAGGCGCAAATCCAGATAGTGTTGATTTCCAACACCTCCTCCATCCCCAGTTGCGCCATGCGGATGACCTGGTTGGGCAGGATGTCCATCACCGCCACGACCGGACAACCGGCGCTACACTTGCCGCATTGATTGCAGGCCAGCAGGTCCTGCCCGCTGATCTCCTCCACCTGGCGCACGAATGGGCCGCGCACTTTGTCAATCGAGATTTGGACTCGCATACCACCTCCTGCAACAATGATCAATGAACAACGCCCGATCAACCTTTCATTGCTTCATTGTCTTGCGGCCCGCTTAGCCGACGTCAGTGTGTTCCGCAAAAGCATGGCGATGGTCATCGGCCCGACACCACCCGGCACCGGGGTGATGTACCCCACCACCTCTTTCACCGCCTCGAAATCCACGTCACCCACGAGGCGGTAACCCCTCTTCCTGGTGGGATCATCTACGCGGTTGATGCCGACGTCAATCACAGCCGCGCCCGGCTTGACCCAGTCCGCTTTGACCATCTCAGGCCGGCCCACAGCAGCGATGAGAATATCAGCACGGCGACAGGTGCCAGGCAAGTCCTGTGTGCGGGAGTGACAGATAGTGATGGTGGCATTCCTGTGCAACAGGAGCATCGCCACCGGCAGACCGACGATGTTGCTGCGGCCCAGCACGACCGCCTCCCGGCCCTCGATTTCGATGTTGTACCGGTCGAGCAATTCGATACAGCCGGAGGGCGTGCATGGGACAAACATCGGTTCGCGGCCCTTCATTGATAGCCGCCCGATGTTGACAGGGTGAAAGCCGTCCACGTCCTTATCCAGCCCAACAGCAGCTAACACCTGCTCCTCATTCAGGTGCTTGGGCAGCGGCAACTGTACCAGGATGCCGTGTACCTCTGGATTACTATTTAACTCCGCCACCAATCCATCAACATCCTCCTGGCTAGTGCTTGCCGGCAGATTGTGGCCGAAGGATTGGATGCCGACCTCGGCACACCGCTTCTGCTTGGAACGCACGTAGAACTGGGATGCCGGGTTCTCGCCCACCAGCACGGTCGCCAGACCGGGCACGATGCCGTACTCTGTCTTGAGCCGCTCAACCTCAGCCTTGATCTCCTCGTGGATCGCGGCTGCCGTTGCCTTGCCGTCAATCAGTTGTGCTGTCATATCTCTCCTTCCTGGTATATTGGTAGATTGGTAAGTTGGTACATTGGTAGATTGGTACACCAGTCGTCGCTTCGACCTCCCAATCACCAGTTTCCCAATTTACCAGTTTCCCAATCTACCAACTCACACTCGCAGGTACGAATCTGTGTAGATGACCTTGTTCAGCAGTGTCTGCACCGTCTTCCAGATGTCGGCCTGCTGCGGATCCGACATGTCCACGTCCTCCGGCTGCAACTCCTCCATCGCCTCCACCCGGTCGTGCAGTTTGAGCAACAACTTGTTGAGCGACGTGCTCTCGTCCCGCTCCTCGACCACGCGGATCAACTCCATTAACTCTTTGTCAAGAGGATCGGCGATGACCATATCAATGCCGGCGCCCATCAGCATCACCATGTAAGTCTGGTTGAGCAGCGGGCGCATCTCGTGGGGGACGGCGTTGGAGACGTTGGAAAGGCCACCATTGGTCAGTGGGGGCGGGTCCCAGGCAAACTTGAGCGTGCGCACCGCCTCAATGAACTCCGGGCAGTACTCCTGGCAACCGGAAACAGTCAACACCAGCGGGTCAATGATCAGATCAGAAATAGGGAATTCAATCTCCAGCATATGTGGGATCAGCGACTCCAGGGCAATAGTGACCCTCTCGTCGGCGCCGACCGGGATCATACCCTCGGCCATCGTCAGTGCGACCAAGCGCGTGTTGAATTTCTTGGCCACGGCTGGCACCGTCGCCAACCGCTCCGCCCGCGCGTCGGTGGAGTTGATGATGGGCTGCGCCTTGCTCACCGTCTCGCAGGCCGCCTCAATGGCTGACAGGTTGGTGGTGTCGAAGACCAGCGGCACGTCCACCACTTCCTCGACGACCTCAACCAGCCATGGCAGAATCTCGTGGCCATGTTTCTTCTGGGGGCCAATGTTGAGATCTACCGCGCTCGCCCCGGCGTCCACCATACGCACCGCTAAATCCTGGAAGAACTTCGCGTCCCGCTCGGCGACTGCCTTCTTGACCTTGGGCGAGATAATATGAATATTTTCGCCAATTATGTACATTTTATTACCTCCTTATTCTGTGGTAGATTGGTAAACTGGTAAGTTGGTCAAATCACGATCCAGCCCATTGTAGCATTGTATCTTCTCAATACCTTGGGGCAAGGGCAGCGTAGGGCGGTTTTGCTAACCGCCACAGCCCTCTATCTTATCATCCTCTCAGCGATCTCCTGCACGGCCCGATACACTGCCGTCTCCGCCGGCAGTTCCACCAACGGCCGGCCGGTGAACTCGAACTCCGCCATAGACAGGTCCTCCGGCATCGTTCCCAGCAACTCCAACCCAGTCCGCCCCACTGCTTCGGCCAGCGGCGCGGGCAACCCCTCTGCTCCCCCACTCCTCTGCCCCCCCGCTTCCTGCTTCCCGCTTTCTGCTTCCTTCCCCCGCAGCCGGTTGACGACTAAGTAGACGTGGCCCACGCCGATTTCCAACCCAGGCACCATCTCCGCCATACGCTGCGCAGCGATGAGGCCGCGCTGCGTAGGATCGGTCACCAGCAGCAGGACATCCACGTCGCGGGTGGTGCGGCGGCTGAGATGCTCCATCCCGGC